>NZ_JBEZNL010000042.1:0-70680 GCF_040653275.1 Streptomyces sp. NPDC048002
CTATTAGGGCGCTCCGGCGCCTTGCGATCGCACGCACCAGACGCCGCGGGGCCCACCCTTCGGGCGGACGACGGGACTTTCAAAACACGCCCTAGCGCTGCTCGCCGACGGGGGGCGCCGCGGCGTCACCCGGCAGGAACACGGCGTCGCGTCCGGCGAGCTTGGCGCGGGCCAGGCCGATCATGGCCGTGGAGCTGTCCACTCCGCTGACCCGGTGTCCCTGTTCGGACGCGAGCAGCGACAGGCTGCCGGTGCCGCAGCCGAGGTCCAGGACGTCTCCGGGCGGGGCGGGCAGCCAGTCCCGCAGGCGTGCGGCCCAGGCCCGGCGCACCTCGGGATCGCGCAGGCCGTGGTCGGGCTCGTCGTCGAAGGCGGGCGCCGCCGCGTCCCAGTCGGTCGTCGGCACGGCCGTCCTCCTGTCATGGTTCGTCGTCATACGCCCGAGAGTGACACGCGCCACTGACAGTCGAATCGTGACAACGGCCACTGACAGAACGACGAAGGATGAGGAAGTCTCCGCGAATGGGTCTACCTCCGTGAAAAACGCGGAAGACAGTAGGCACCGAAGGAGGCAGCCATGCGCCGCATCACCGTGCAGAAGCCCCTGAAAAAGTCGGAGTCGCGCCGGACTCCCCGTGAGAACAAGGACGAACGCCCCGCGGGACGGCCCGAGATCCGCGAGGACATCGCACGAACGTGGTGGCCGGACGGCTGACCGGCCGGCTCAGCTCAGGCGCTTGCGGTAGTGGACGCGGTCGTAGGGCCCGTCCACTCGGCGTTCCACGGCCTCGTAGCCGAATCTCGGGTAGATCGTCCGGTTCTCCCACATCATGGCGTTGGTGTAGAGCCTGATCTCGGGCAGCGCGAGGGCGCGCGCGTGCGCCTCCACGAACTCCAGCAGCCGTCGCCCGACGCCGCGTCCGTGCGCGTCGGGGTGGACGGCGATGCTGTCGAGGAGGAGATGGTCCTCGTGGGCCTCGACGACGACCAGCCCGATCACTCGCGGCATCGGTCGACGTTCTTCACGGCCGCCACGTCGGCGGCCTCGGCGGGGCGGATCCCGTCGTGCGTCATGCCGTGCACGGTAGCTACCTGAGCGCAGGCTCAGCACTCCCTTAACGGCAGCATAAGGATCACTGTCACCCGCCTCCAACAGGCGATTTCGCGGTTCTCCCGGGCTAGCTTGCTGATCGCCCCCCACGGGTCCAGCACAGCAAACGCCGACTGTTTCCCAGGAGTTCCCCATGCCCGCACGCCGCAGGGTCGCCACCACCGCCTCCGTCGCCGTTGTCGGTGTCGTGCCGCTCGCGCTGACCGCGCTGGCCGCCTCGCCCGCGGCCGCGCACGGTTCGATGGGCGACCCGGTCAGCCGGGTCTCGCAGTGCTACGCGGAGGGCCCCGAGAGCCCGAAGTCCGACGCCTGCAAGGCGGCCGTCGCGGCGGGCGGTACCCAGGCGCTCTACGACTGGAACGGCATCCGCATAGGCGACGCGGCCGGGCGGCACCAGGAGTTGATCCCCGACGGCAAGCTGTGCAGCGCGGGCAGCGACGCCTTCAAGGGCCTGGACCTGGCCCGCGCCGACTGGCCGGCGACGAGCGTGAGCAGCGGCGCGTACACCTTCAAGTACCGCGTGACCGCCCCGCACAAGGGCACCTTCAAGGTGTACCTCACCAAGGAGGGCTACGACCCGACGCAGCCGCTGGCCTGGGGTGACCTGGACCTGCAGAACCCGGTGGCGACGGTCACCGACCCGGCCGCGTCCGGCGGCTTCTACACGTTCTCCGGCACGCTGCCGGAGCGTTCCGGCAAGCAGGTGCTGTACGCGGTCTGGCAGCGCTCGGACAGCCCGGAGGCGTTCTACTCCTGCTCGGACGTCACCTTCGGCGACGCGAGCGGCGGCAGCGGTTCGGGGACGGGTTCGGGCACGGATTCCGGGACCGGTTCCGGGACCACGACCGACGACTCCCCCGCGCCGACCGCCTCCGCGCCCTCCGAGGAGCAGATCGAGGACGGCGCCGACGAGTCGACGATCGAGCACAACGGCCACGGCGACCAGGACGCCAGTACGTCGGCGGACCCCGTCGCCGGGAACGAGGGCGCCGGCGAGGAGCCGGCGGTGGCCGCCGCCAACGAGCCCAAGGCGGCCGGGGCCACGGAGAACCTCGCCGAGACCGGCGGCGACAGCAGCACCCCGTACCTGGCGATGGGCGGCGCCGCGACCCTGGCGCTGGGCGCCGCCGCCCTGTTCATGTCGGTCCGGCGGCGGGCCGCGGTCGGCGGCCGGCACAGCCGCTGACCCTGACCCTGCCCCTGACACGAAGGAACTCCGGGGCCTGACGGGCGGCTCAGGCCGGTCAGGCCCCGGCGGGGCTCAACTGAAGACCGACGCGCAGGTGGTGGCCTTGGCGCGGGCCGGGTCCAGGGCGTTGGCCACCTCGTGGAAGGCGATCCGGTCGAACAGTCCGATCGCCAGATGCTCGGACAGGTCGACCGGACACAGGTCCTGGAGCAGGACGTTGCGTACGTCGGTCCCGTTGAGGAACTGGCTCCGGTACGGCGTCACGACCTGGTCGTACTTGGTCGCGATGACCGTGTACTTGACGCCGGGCACAGTGTCGCCGCCCGCGTTGAGCTTGGTGAGGAAGGCGGAGCCGACGATCTGGTCGGCGAGTCCGGGCGTGGCGGCGGAGAGCAGGTCCTCGGCGCCCGGGAAGAAGGGCAGCAGGTTGGTCAGGCCGGACAGGTTGGTGCCGTGGTTGTCGGGCGCGATGCCGACGAGGGCGTTCACCTCGGCCGCTCCGCCGAGGAACTTCAGGTAGTAGCGGGGCATCATCCCGCCCTGCGAGTGCCCCACCAGGTCCGCCTCGGCGGCGCCGGTCGCGGCGAGCACCTTGTCGACGAAGGCGTCCAGCTGCTCGGCCGACTTGTCGATCGGGCCGAGGCCGTGGAAGAACGGCACGCCGGGCAGCTGGCCGTAGTCGAGCGAGAAGACGCAGTAGCCGCGCTTGGTCAGATAGGGCGCGAGGCCGAGCCAGTTGTCGACGGAGTTGCCGAAGGTGCCGTGCACCAGGACGACGGGGCGCGGGTGGGCGGCGGACGGCTTGCAGGAGTAGTCGTTCCAGCCGCTGCTGGTGGCGGTCTCGGCGGCATGGGCGGTGGTGGCGGCGGGGACGACGGCGACCGCGGCGGTCAGCAGCAGCGCGGCGAGGGGTCTGAACACACTCTTCCAGGGCAGCATCGAGTGATCTCCTTGCGGCTCAAGGGAGGTACGACGGCCTTACGCCCTGTGATCCGGATCACGGGATGCTGGTTCAACTGCCAAGTTACGGACGAGTAGTTCAAGGGGGAAGTTACGCGTCAGTAAAAACTTCCAGTGGTAACCGGTGCTGGGTGTAGTGGGGCTGACGAAACGTCACCAGGCGGGCTTGATGGGACCATAGGGCGCGATACGGGCCAGCCCGTCGCGCAACGCCCGCAGTTCACCCTCACCGAGCAGTTCCCCCCAGGCCCGCACGGCGTCGGCCATCGCCTCCTCGGCCGCCCGGGTGCAGGCCCGGCCCCGCTCGGTCAGGACGACCAGCCGGGCCCGCGCGTCCCCGGGGTGCGGCCGGCGCTCGACGTACCCCTTGCGAGCCAGCTCGTCGACGAGCTGGCTCGCGGCCTGCTTGGTCACCCCGAGATGCGCCGCCAGCTCGGTGGCGGTCGCGCCGTGCGGGGCGAGCCGGGCGAAGGCGAACCCGTGGGCGGGCCGCAGTTCCTCGAAGCCCCGGGCCGCGACCCCGTCATTGATGCGCCGGGTCAGTTCACCGGCGGCGGCGAGCAGGGCTGCGGACAGGGCGACGGCCTCGGAGTTGTGCACGCAGGCATTGAAACACCCTTGACGATACGGTCAAGCCGCTTGACCATGGAGACCGACCAACTGGTCAAGCAACTTGACCAATTACCCCAGGGGGAGACCCATGCCCGTGATCCGCTCGTCCAACGCCGTCACCCACGACATCCACGGCGTCCGCTTCGTTTCGTACGCGACACCCCGTACCGGCAGCAAGGAGCTGTGCGCCTGGCGGGGCGAGGTCCCGCCGGGGACCAGGGCTCCCGCCCACACCGTGAACCGGGAGGAGATCCTGCACGTCCTCGTCGGGAATCTGCGGGTCACGGTGGACGGCCGCACCGACGACATCGCCGCGGGCGACACCCTGATCGTCAACCCGGGCGCGACCCTCGCCGTCGAGAACCCGACCGAGCAGACCGCCCTGACCTGGGTGACCACCTCCGTCGGCCTGTCCGCGGAGCTGGCCGACGGCACCGTGCTCACTCCCCCGTGGGCGAACTGACCCGCCCGCGTCCAGGACTCCGGCCCCGCCCGGGACTCCCCGCCCCGTCCGGGACTACCGGACGCGGGCGGGACTACCGGACGCGGGCGGGACTACCGGACGCGGGCGGGGTTCACGCCGCCAGCACCCCCGGCACCACCGCCCGGGGCCCGAACCTCGCCCGCAGCCGGTCCGCGACCTCCTCGATCCGCCGCGCCTTCTCGTCCACCGGGTCGAAACTGAGCTGGTACGAGGCCCCTTCGGCGGGGTCCAGCCCCTCCGCCCGCAGCGCGACCGCCCGCACCCGGGCCCGTTGCAGCCCCAGCGCCTCGTACATCCCGTACGCCACCCGGGTCAGCGCGGCCGAGTGCGCGGTCGGCTCCTTCAGCACCCGGCTGCGCGTGGTCGCCGAGCGGTCCGCGTACCGCACCGTGAGCGTCAGCGTCCCGCACACCTGGTCCAGCGCCCGCAGCCGCGCCCCCAGTTCCTCGGCGGCCGAGACCAGCGCCCGCCGGTGCCGGTCGGGATCCAGTTCGTCGCGCCCGAAGGGCCGTTCGGTGACCAGGGACCGGGCGATGCCGTCCGGCACCACCCGCCCGCGGTCCACCCCGTTGGCCTTCTCGTGCAGGTCCCGCCCCGCCTTCGCCCCGACCAGCCGTTGCAGCGTGGACAGCGGCGCGGAGGCGACCCGGCCGAGACTGTCCAGCCCGTACTCGCACAAGGTGCGCGCGGTGGCCGGGCCCACCCCCGGCAACGCCGTGACGGGCTGCCCGGCGAGGAACTCCACGATGCCGTCCCGCTCCTGCGGCACGACACGGGTCACTCCGGGCCGGGCGTCCCGCAGCGCCATCCGGGCCAGCATGGTCCCCGGACCGGCCCCGATCACACAGTCCACGCCGTACAGCGCGAGCGCCCGCACTCGGATCACGGAGGCCAGTTCGACCGCGCTGCGCCCGAAGTACCGTTCGGCGCCCCGCAGATCGACCAGCGCCCCGTCCGGCGGCAGGGCCTCGACGACGGGCGAGAACTCCTCCAGCAGCCCGAGCAGTCCGGGCAGGGCCGCCTCGTACATCGGCGGCAGCTGGAAACGTACGCAGAGGATGGTCATCCCGCACTCCCCGGACTCTGATGCCACAACTTCCTTGTCTGCGAGGGCTCCTGACCCGCGGGACGCAGATCGGCCCACGGATGCATTTCGTATCCGGTCGGCATCTGGATGCGCCGGCCGCCGGTCGGGTCGGCGCCACCCTCGGGCACGGGCTCCGCGAGCCGTGCCGCCACCACGTCGAGCCCTCCTTCCGCGCGCAGTTCGGCCAGTTCGGCGAGGTTCCAGGCGGCGCTGCCCACCACGCTGAGGCTGCGCGGCCCGCGCCGCTGGACGACCCCGCGCACCAGCAGCAGCCAGGAGTGGAAGACGGTGTGCGCGCAGGCGTCGTGGGAGTCGTCGAAGAAGGCGAGGTCGACCAGGCCCGTGCCGTCGTCGAGGGTGGAGAAGATGACCCGCTTGCCGGACCGGATCGGCGGGGTCTGGGTGGCCGCCTTGGCGCCCGCGACGAGGACCGTGTCGCCGTGCCGCGCCTCGCGCAGCCGGCGCGCGCCGACCACGCCCAGCTCGTCCAGGAACTCCCGGTGGTCGTCCATCAGATGGCGCGAGGTGTCCATCGACAGCACGCCCAGCTCGGCGCTGAGCCGCTCGGCGGAGGACAGGTCGGGCAGCCCGGCGGACGCGGTGCTCCGCCCGCCGGCCAGCGGCAGTTGGCCGCCTCCGGCACCCCGCGCGCCCCGGTGCAGCTCGGTCAGGTGCAGTTGCAGATCGCGCCGGTTGGCACCGAACGCGTCCAACGCGCCGACCTGCGCCAGCCGTCCGGCCAGAGGACGGCTGGGCCTGGCCCGCTCCCAGAAGTCCAGCAGCGAGGCGTACGGCTGCCCGTCCGCGATCCGCGCCGCCTCGGCCTCGCTGATGCCGTGCACATCGCTGAGGGCGAGCCGCAGTCCCCACACCGAAGGCAATTCAGACACCAGTTCGATACGGTGGGCGACCGCCGACCGGTTCACGTCCAGCGGCAGGATCGGCACCCCGCGCCGCCGCGCGTCGGCCAGCAGCAGCCGCTTGGGGTACATCCCGGGATCGTGGGTGAGCAGCCCGGCGTAGAAGGCGGCCGGGTGGTGCGCCTTCAGCCAGGCCGACTGGTACGTCGGCACCGCGAAGGCGACCGCGTGCGCCTTGCAGAAGCCGTACGAACCGAAGGCCTCGACGATCTCCCAGGTCCGCCGGACCGTCTCCGCGTCGTAGCCCCGGGCCGCCGCGTGCTCGGCGAACCAGAACCTGATCCGCCCCTGGGACTCCGGGTCGGACAGCCCGCGCCGCACCCGGTCCGCCTCGGCGCGTCCGCAGCCGGTCATGATGTCGACGATGTCGATGACCTGCTCGTGGAAGACGACGACCCCGTAGGTCCCCTTCAGCGGCTCCTCCAGGTCGGGGTGCGGATAGCGCACCGGCGCCCGCCCGTGCCGGGCCTCGATGAACGGCCGCACCATGTCGGCGGCGACCGGGCCGGGCCGGAAGAGCGAGATGTCGACGACCAGGTCGTGGAAGGTGGCCGGCTGAAGCCGCCCGACCAGGTCCCGCTGGCCCGGCGACTCGATCTGGAAGCAGCCGAGCGTCTCGGTGGAGCGGATCAGCGCGTACGTGGCCGGGTCGCCGGGCGGTACGGCGTCCAGGTCGAGCCCCTCCCCCGTGGCCCGCTCCACCTCCGCGACCGCGTGCGCCATCGCCGACTGCATCCGCACCCCGAGCACGTCCAGTTTGAGCAGCCCGAGGTCCTCCACGTCGTCCTTGTCGAACTGCGACATGGGAAAGCCCTCGCCGCTGGTCGGCACGACCGGCGTACGGGCGAGCAGGGAGGCGTCGGACAGCAGCACTCCGCAGGGGTGCATGGCGACTCCGCGCGGGAGGGCGTCCAGGGCCTCGGTCAACTCCCACAGCCGCCCGTACTTCTCCTTCTCCCCCGCCAGTTCCCGCAGTTCGGGCAGTTCCTCCAGGGCCGCGCGGGCGTCGCGGGCGCGGATGTGCGGGAAGGACTTGGCGATCCGGTCGATGTCCGCGGGGTCCATGGACAGGGCCGCGCCGACGTCCCGGATCGCGTGGCGGACCCGGTACGTCTCGGGCATGGCGACCGTGGCCACCCGCTCGGTGCCGAACCGGCCGATGATCGCGCGGTAGACCTCCAGCCGGCGCGCGGACTCCACGTCGATGTCGATGTCGGGCAGCACCGAGCGGCGCTCGGACAGGAAGCGCTCCATCAGCAGCCCGTGCTCGACGGGGTCGGCGTGGGCGATACCGAGGAGGTGGTTGACGAGCGAGCCCGCGCCGGAACCGCGCGCGGCCACCCGGATGCCCATCCCCTTCACGTCGTCCACGACCTGAGCGACCGTCAGGAAGTAGGAGGCGAAGCCGTGGTGGGCGATGACGTCCAGTTCCCGGTGCATCCGCTCCCAGTAGGAGCGCCTCCCCGTGTAGCCGCGCAGCACCATGCCCGCCGCCGCCCGCGAGGCGAGCACCCGCTGGGCGGTGCGCCGGTCCGCGCCGACCAGGCGCGGCTCGGGGAAGTGGACGGTGCCGATGCCGAGGTCGTCCTCGGGGTCGACCAGGCACTCGGCGGCCGTGGCCCGGGTCTGCTCCAGCAGCCGGTGGGCGGTGTCGCGCCGGAAGCCCGCGGCCTCCACGATCCGCTCGGCGGCGTGCAGCATGGCGGCGCCGTCCTTGAGCCAGGCCTCACCGGAGTCCAGCCCCTTGGCGGGGTCGACGGGGACGAGCCGGCGGGCGGCGTCCAGGATGTCGGCGACCGGGCCCTGTCCGGGGTCGGCGTAGCGGACGGCGTTGCTGAGCACCGGCCGGACCCGCTGCTCGGCGGCGAAGCCGACGGTACGGGCGGCCAGCCGCAGGGAGCCGGGTCCGGTGCCCTCGCGGCCGTGCCAGACGGCCTCCAGACGCAGGGCGTCGCCGTAGACCTCCCGCCAGGGGATCAGCAGCCGGGCCGCGCGGTCGGGGCGGCCGGCGGCGAGGGCGCGGCCGACGTCGGAGTCGGGGCCGAGCAGGACGGTGAGGCCGTCGCCCCGGTTGTCGGCCCGGGGCAGCAGCGGCGGGCCTTCACCGGTGTGCGATGCCGTGACGATTCCGCAGAGGTCGGCCCAGCCGCGGGCGCCGTCCCGGGCCAGAAAGGCGACCCGGGGTGTCGACTCGTCGATGAAGGCACCGCCCCGCACGGGGGTGCGGCGCCGCTCGGCCCCCTGCCGCCGCGCCTCGGTCCCGGCCCCCTGCCGCCGTACGGCCCCTTCCCGCGCCGCGGCCCCCTCCCGCCGTACGGGGTCGAGGTCCTCCACCGCCAGTTCCGCGCCGAACAGCGGGCGGACCCCCGCCTTCGCGCAAGCCTTGGCGAAGCGGACGGCGCCCGCGAGGGTGTCGCGGTCGGTGAGGGCGAGGGCGTCCATGCCCCGTTCGGCGGCGCGCTCGGCCAGCCGCTCCGGATGCGAGGCGCCGTAGCGCAGGGAGAACCCGGAGACGGTGTGCAGATGCGTGAACCCAGGCATCCGCACCTCCAAAATCGAACATCAGTTCCCGACTGCCACACCCCCACCATAGACCAAATCTCGAACGCATGTACGACAACCGTTCGACCCTCCCCCACCTGCGAAAACGCCCGAAGCACCCGCCCTGCGCCCGCACGCAAGGAAGTCCCGCCCCTCGCGCGAGGGGCGGGACTTCCGTCGGACGTGTGCGAGATCTCAGCCGATCTCGGTACCCGTGGCCGACAGCGCCTCGGTCACCGGCTGGAAGAAGGTCTCCCCGCCGGAGGTGCAGTCACCGCTGCCGCCGGAGGTGAGGCCGACCGCCTTGTCGCCGGAGAACAGCGAGCCGCCGCTGTCACCGGGCTCGGCGCAGACATCGGTCTGGATGAGCCCGTTGACGATGTCGCCGTTGCCGTAGTTCACGGTGGCGTCCAGGCCGGTGACCGCGCCGGAGTGGACCTGGGTGGTCGAGCCGCTCCGGGTGACCTGCATGCCGACCGTCGCGTCGGCCGCGCCGGAGATCGCCTGCGCGGAACCGTCGTAGAGGTTGACCTCGCTCGGGTGGTCGACCTCGGCGGTGTACTTCACCAGGCCGTAGTCGTCGTCCGGGAAGCTGGACACCTCGTTGGTGCCGAGCTGGTTCCCTTGAGCGTCCTGCCAGTTGGTGATGGACTCGGTGCAGTGCCCCGCGGTCAGGAAGAACGGCTCCCCGCCCTTGACCACGTTGAAGCCGAGCGAGCAGCGGCCGCTGCCGTCGGTGATGGCGTCGCCGCCCGCGACGAAGGGCTTGAACTCCCCCTTGGTGCGCTGGAGTTCCGCCGTCGCCCCGAGCCCGTCGACGACCTCGGTGAGCTTGGCCCACTCGGTGTCGGAGACCGTGCGGTCCGCGGTGACCACGACCTTGTTGGCCGTCGGGTCGGTCACCCAGGAGGTGCCCGGGATGGTCGCGTCCTGCTTGAGCGTGCCGCGCGCGCTCTTCAGCTCGGCGAGGGAGTTCGCCACGACCCGCGCCTTGGCGCCGGCGGCCTCGACGGTCTCCGCCGCGCCCTCGTCCAGCACGTTCACGACGAGGTTCTTGCTCTCCGCGTCGTAGTACACGCCGGCCGTGTCCGCGCCGAGGTTCTTGACCAGCGTCGAAGCGAGCTTTCCGGCCGCCTTGACCGAGAGGGTCTCGGGCGTGGCGGTCGTCGAGGACTCGCTCGCGTTCGCAGTCTGGAAGGTGACACCCGCGGCCACCAGTGCGGCGATGCCCGCACCAGCCGCTGCGGCCCGCCGCTTGGGTATGCGTCGGTGCTTCAACTCACGTCCTCCTGTGGGGGGTCGATCCGGAGGTTGTGGGGACCTCCGGACCGGAAGGCGTTCGGTCACAGAGGCGGCGTACAGCAAAATGCCGCGTCCGTGCCGGTTGATCGGCGCCCACTATTCCGACCCTCACAGGGAGCACACAAGGTCGACTTCCGGACGTACACACGGAGTTCACACCTTGCCCCCGCATCCTTGACCGTGCACGGTCACCGCGGGCCCGTTCGCACTGCAAACTACTACCCGCGAGTAGCAATGTGCGGCGCATGAGGTCCACGCCTGTCCGGAAGCAGGCCCGTCGGGCCCGGAACACCCGCGCCCCGGACAGGGGTGAGCCCCCGTACGCCGGTCGCGTACGGGGGCTCCGGTGCTGTCGACCGCGTGTCCGGGTGAGGCCTAGAAGACGCTCATCCCGTAGGCGTTCAGGGCCTCCACAACGGGCTGGAAGAACGTCGTACCGCCCGAGGAGCAGTTGCCGCTGCCGCCCGAGGTCAGACCGTAGGCGGTGCCGTTGCTGCCGTAGAGCGGGCCACCGGAGTCGCCGGGCTCGGCACAGACGTTGGTCTGGATCATGCCGTAGACGATGTCGCCGCCGCCGTAGTTGACGGTCGCGTTCAGACCGGTGACGGTGCCGGTGTGGATGCCGGTGGTGGAGCCGTCACGGATGACGCTGGTGCCCACGGTCGGGTTGGCGGCCCGGACGATGTCCGTGTTGCCCGCGGTGCCCGACTTGGTGATCGTGGTGTTGGTGTACCGCACCAGACCGTAGTCGTTCGTCGGGAAGCTGGAGCCGGAGGTCGGCCCGAGCACCGTCGTACGGCCCGAGTTGGAGTACCACGTACCCGCGCCGTCGGTGCAGTGACCGGCGGTCAGGAAGTAGTAGGCGCCCGCGCTGTTGCGGACGTTGAAGCCGAGGGAACAGCGCCAGCTGGTCGCGTAGATGGCGTCGCCGCCCGCGATGTACTTCTCGAACTTGCCCGCGGTGCGCTTGATGGTGAGGGCGTCGGCGTTGCCGCCGGCCTGCTCGCGGATCTGGGCGATCTCCGCCTCGGAGACCGTGCTGTCGACGGTGACGACGACACGGTTGTTCTTGCTGTCCACGACCCAGGCGGTGCCCGGCACGTCGGCCTTGAGCACGGAGCCGCTGGCGCTCTTCAGCTCCGCGGAGCTGAAGGTGGTGGGGGTGTCGGCCGCGTTCGCGCTGGGGATCGCGATGGCTGCGGCGGCCACGAGGCCGGTCGATACGGCGATCAGCCGGGTCCGTCTCGTGATTCCGCTGCGAGGGGTGGTGCGCTTGATCCTCACTTTTCGTTCCTCCACATGGGAAGTCGGGGGCCCTCGTGGGGTTTCGGGCCCGTGAGGCGCAGTCAGGGGCCGGGGCTGTCCGGATTCCGAACATGCCGTGCCCCTGACAAGCGCTGTGGGGGAGTATTCGGCCGCACGCCCGACCGGCGCAAGAGCGCCTTTCGGCCGTCAAGCTTTGAACCATCTGTGCGCCGACCGTGCGGCCACGGGCCGCCCGCGGCCCGGCGCGCGAAGCGGCCGGGCCGGTGACGATCATTCACGAACGCAGGCGCGAGCGGCGGTACGGCGGAGTGCCGCCGGACCCTCGCCCGCCGGGCGCCCTCGGATCCGCGCCACCCCGGCGCACCCGGCCCGCCTCAGCAGTCGCAGCCGCAGTCGCAGCCGTCACAGCCGCAGGTGTCACAGCAGTTGCTGCAGCAGTCACAGCAGTTGCAGCAGTCCCCGCACGCGCTGCAATCGCAATTCGCACACGGCCCCTGCCGTCGCTCCCCGGACCAGGGGCCCTCGTACTCACCGCAGCACACCTGACAGGTACAAGCCAATCCCACCCACACCGCGCACCCGGCAATCAACCCGCGTCGATTCCGTCGCGGCGGCTCCGGGGGCAGCCCGGGACCGCCCGGCCCTCCGGGCGGCGCGTAGGGCCCGGCCAGGTGCGAGCAGGACGACGATCCGAACGCCCGGTCCACCGACCGCCGCAGCTCGTGCACCAGCAGCAGGTGCGCCAGCTTCGGATCGGTGAAGGTCACCTCGCGCAGCGCGAGCCGGATGCCGTGCAGCGCGTCGTCGGCCAGCCGCCGGGCCTCCGTCAGGGGCGTCCCGGTCGCGGTCAGCGGGTTCCACGCTCCCGACGCGGCGTCAGTTTCCCTGTCCTCCACGGCGTCCAGCAGATGCGCGAGCCGGCCGAACAGCCGGCCCGCCTCGGCGAGCGGCTCCGCGTTGCCGGGCCGCCCGGCCAGAACCGCGGTGTGCGCGAAGGCCGCCCCGGTCGCGGTCTCGGTCGGCTCGGTCACCACCAGCAGCGAGGTGCCCGGCCCGGCCAGCGCCTCGATCCCGGTCTGCCGCTCCACCGCGTCCACCAGCAGACCGGTGTCGAAGCCCACGGCGGACCCGCCGCGCGCTCCCGCGGCGTCCCAGCCGGCGGCGACCCGGCGCGCGGCCGGCGCCATCGGCCTGCGCGCCAGCAGCCCGTCCCCGTCGGCGAGATGGTCCCGCACCTTGGCCGAGGCCAGCACCAGCGACACCGCCGCCGCGAGCCGCGCCCCCTCGCCCCGCGCGACGGAGGCGGTGCGCATCCCGCGCAGCGGACAGGGCCCGGCCTTGCGCCGCAGCCCGTCGGCCGCTTCGGCCTGAGCCTCCGTCAGAATCGATATGAGCAGCCCGTCGTAGTTGGTCACCACCCGGGCGAACTGACCGTGGTCCCCGCGCAACGCCAGGCAGAGACCGCACAGATGAGCCATCCACTGACCGGCGAGGCGCTCCCCCAGCCGGTGCCGGCAGGGCCTGACCATTCCGAACACGACGTTCCCCCGGGGTTCGTACGACTGGAGCCGCCGCATCGTACCGGCCGCCCCCACGGCCCCTTCCGCGGCCTCCCGGTTCACCCGTACGCACCGCGCCTCACCCATACGCCGTGAAGAATCATATTTCACTCACAGTCAGCAGCCATGTGGGGCAGGCCCCTTGGCACTACTGGGCTCTCGACGTACGCGCCGTGCACCAGTACCGTCACAAACCCCCCGCGCGGCGTCTATCCACTTGGCGCGCCGTCCGCATCATGGATGACCATAGGGATGCGGAAAGCAAGAAAGACCGCTGTGAGAGGAGGCGTCCATGGGATCGGTGCGCAAGGCGAGTGCCTGGCTGGGCCTCGTTGACGACAACGATGACGAGCGTTACTACGACGACGACTACTCCGAAGGGACCGAGTCCGGGGAGGCCTGGGTCACCGACCCCCGGGTCAAGGTGGCCGCGGACGTCGCCGAGGAGAAGGGACGCCGGATCGGCACGGTCACCCCGGACAGCTTCCGGGACGCCCGCGCCATCGGCGAGCTGTTCCGGGACGGCGTCCCGGTGATCATGAACCTCTCGGCCATGGAGGCCACCGACGCCAAGCGCGTCGTCGACTTCGCGGCCGGTCTGATCTTCGGCCTGCGCGGTTCGATCGAGCGGGTGTCCACCCGGGTCTTCCTGCTGACCCCGGCCGACACGGAGATCATCAACGGCGAGCCCGCCGCGCACCGCGCGGACGGTTTCTTCAACCAGAGCTGAGGCAGGGCCGATCGTCGGCCCTGCCCCCTCGGGGGTTCACCGGAAGGCGTCGAGCCCGGTGAGCGCCTTGCCCAGCACGAGCTGGTGCATCTCCACGGTGCCCTCGTACGTGAGCACCGATTCCAGGTTCGTCGCGTGCCGCATGATCGGGTACTCCAGCGAGATCCCGTTGGCACCGAGGACCGTCCGCGCCGTGCGGCAGATGTCGATGGCCTCGCGGACGTTGTTGAGCTTGCCGAAGCTGACCTGCTCGGGACGCAGGCGGCCGGCGTCCATCCGCCGCCCGAGATGGTGCGCGAGCAGAATCCCCTTGTGCAGTTCGACCGCCATGTCGGCGAGCTTGGCCTGGGTGAGCTGGAAGCCCCCGATGGGCCGCCCGAACTGTTCCCTCGACTTCGCGTAGTCGACCGCCGCCTCGAAACAGGAGCGCGCCGCGCCCATCGCGCCCCAGACGATGCCGTAGCGCGCGTGCGACAGACAGCTGAGCGGTCCGCGCAGCCCGGTGACCTCGGGCAGGACCGCCTCGGCCGGCAGCCGCACCTCGTCCATGACCAGCTCGCTGGTGACCGAGGCGCGCAGGGAGAGCTTGTGCTTGATCTCGGGGGCCGAGAAGCCGGGGCTGTCGGTGGGCACCACGAAGCCGCGGATGCCGTCCTCGGTCTGCGCCCACACGACCGCGACGCCGGCCACGGACCCGTTGGTGATCCACATCTTGCGGCCGGTCAGCACCCAGTCGGAGCCGTCGCGCTTGGCGTACGTCCGCATGGAGGCCGGGTCGGATCCGTGGTCGGGCTCGGTGAGCCCGAAGCAGCCGATGACCTCGCCGGAGGCCATCCGCGGCAGCCACGCCCGCTTCTGCTCCTCGCTGCCGAAGCGGTGGATCGCGTACATGGCGAGGGAGCCCTGTACGGAGACCAGTGAGCGGATGCCGGAGTCGGCGGCCTCCAGCTCCAGACAGGCGAGCCCGTACTGGACGGCGGAGGCGCCGGCGCAGCCGTAGCCGCTCAGCGACATCCCGAGGGCGCCGAGGGAGCCCAGCTCGCGGGCCAGCTCCCGGATGACGGGCAGCTCGCCGGTCTCGTACCACTCGGCGACCTGCGGCAGGACCCGGTCGGCGGCCCAGCGGCGGACGGTGTCGCGGACCGCGAGGTCCTCGGGCTGGAGGAGGTCGTCGATCCCCAGCGGATCGGCGGGATCGAACGGGGGCAACGGCATGGGAGACCCTCCGGCAGCTCAAAACTAGCAGTGCTAGTCACGGGTTGAAGGCCGACGTTACGACGCAGTCTCCACCACGTCCAGCCTCCTCAGGCGGAGACCGGGGTCTCCGCGACCTCCCGGGGCGCCGGAACCTCCACGGGCGCCGCGACCGGCTCCTCGCAGTTCATGGTCCGCGGCAGCCGCAGCGCCATCACCGCGCCGAGCAGCAGCAGGCCCGCGCTGACCAGCAGCGTCACATGGAGCCCGTGCACGAAGCAGTTCCGGGCCGCGTCGCGCAGGGTTTCACCCGCGGTGCCGCCGAGCCGGCCGGCCACCTCGTAGGCCTCGCCCAGCGAGTGCCCGGCCGCCGCGGACGCCGAGGCGGGCACCCCGGGCACGGAGGACAGACCGGGGGTGTACGCCGCGTTCATCACGCTGCCGAGCAGTGCGATGCCGATGCCCGCGCCGAGCTGGTAGGAGGTCTCGCCGATCGCCGCCGCGCCGCCCGCCTGCTCCGGCGGGGCCTCGCTGAGCATCGACTCGTACGCCCCGAACAGCGTGGTCTCCAGGCCGAAGCCCAGCAGCACGAACCCGGACAGCATCAGCGCGGGATTGTCCGTCCCGCCCATCGCGGTCAGCAGGACGACCGCGAACGCCGTCAGGCAGAACCCGGCACACACCATGGCGCGCGGCCCGAACCGGCGCAGCATGCGCGCGCCGGCCAGTCCGGCGCCCATCGCCGCGATGGTCAGCGGCAGCAGCCGCAGCCCGGTCTCCAGCGGGGACAGATCGAGCACCAGCTGGAGGTACTGGGCCGCGATCAGCTCCAGCCCGACCAGGGCGAGCATCGCCAGGACGATGCAGCCGACCGAGGTGCTGAACGCGGGACGGGAGAACATCCGCAGGTCCACCAGGGGGTGCTTGCGGCGTCGCTGGCGTCGTACGAAGAGGATCAGCAGGGCGGCGCCCAGCAGCAGGGGGAGCGCGGTCATCCCGTCCAGATCGCCTCCGCCGAGGCGCTTCACGCCCAGCACCAGGCCGAACAGGCCGGCCGCCGCCATCAGCGCGCCGACCACGTCCCAGGGGCCGTCCGCCGCGCCCTTGGACTCGGGCAGCAGCAGCCGGCCCACGGGCAGGCTGACCAGCATCAACGGAATGTTGACGAGGAAGACGGAGCCCCACCAGAAGTGCTCCAGCAGGAAGCCGCCGAGCAGCGGTCCGACGGCCGCGCCGACCGCGGCCACCGCGCTCCAGATGCCGATGGCGAGCGCGCGCTCGCGCCGGTCGGGGAAGACCTGGCGGAGGATCGACAGGGTGGCCGGCATGATCATCGCGCCGCCGACGCCGAGCAGCGCCCGGGCCACGATCAGCACCTGGGCGGTGTCGGCGAGGGCGGCCATCGCCGACGCGACGCCGAACAGGGTGTAGCCGAGGAGCAGGATCCGTCTGCGGCCCACGCGGTCACCGAGCGTGCCGAAGAGAATCAGCAGCGAGGCGCAGACGAGCGGGTAGATGTCGACGATCCAGAGCAGCTCTATGGCGCCCGGCCTGAGGTCCTCGGTGACGGCGGGTACCGCCACGTGCAGCACGGTGGCGTCGACGGCGACCAGCAGCAGGCTGACGCAGAGGACGACGAGGACGACCCAGCGGTTGGCACCGGCCCCGGCAGCCCGACGGCGCAGCACAGCGGCCGTGGTCGTACCGGACATGTACGTACCTCCCAGACGTTCCCCCGACTTCGGCGGGCTCACGAGGTGGGGACTCCCCGTGACTCGGCCGGAGAGGAGCGGTGATCCCCGGCCCGCGCAACGAAGCGAGTGACTCGTCAGGGTACGCGAGTCCGCGCTGGTGGCGAGTGGCGGACCTCTCAGACTCCGGACTGAACACGTGTGGCGTACGCCACGTCCCGCCCTGGTGGGGAACGCCCCGGCGGGCCGTCCGGTTCCTGGCTCCCCAGATAATCGGGCCCGTGACCGATCTTTCCGCGCACGCGCGCCGCGCCGCTCCGGCCCTGCTGGGCTACGCCGCCGTGCGCGCCCTGGGCCTGACCGTGCTGGCACTGTGGAGCGCCGCGCGCGACAAGAGCGGGTACACCCTGCTGACGGCCCGCTGGGACTCGCTCTGGTACACGAGGGTCGCGGAGCTGGGGTACGGCTACGAGGTACGGCTGCCGAACGGCGACATCCACTCCAACCTGGCCTTCTTCCCGCTGCTGCCGTGGCTGGAGCGGATCCTCGCCGCGGTCACCCCGCTCTCCTCCGCCGACGCGGGGTTCCTGGTATCGGCGCTCGCCTCGCTCGCCGCGGCCTGGGGGATCTTCGCGGTCGCCGATCATGTGCACGGCCGCCGGGCCGGGGTCTGCGCGGTGCTGCTGTGGGCGGTGCTGCCGGTCGGGATCGTGCAGTCGATGGCGTACAGCGAGTCACTGTTCACCGCGCTGGCGACCTGGTCGCTGTACGCGGTGCTGACCGGGCGCTGGGTCACCGCGGGCACGCTCGCCCTGCTGGCCGGGCTGACCCGTCCGGTCGGGCTGGCCGTGGTGGCGGCGGTGTGGGCGGCCGGCATCGCCTCGTTCGTGCGGGACCGACGTGCGGCGCGCGAGGGCCGCGCGCGGGCGTCCGAACACGCCCCCTCCCCCGCCCCCGGCACGACCGTGCCCGGCGCGTCCGCCACCCGGCGCGCCCTGGGCATGCTGCTCGCGCCCCTGGGCGCCGCCGGCTACGTCCTGTGGGTGGGCCACCGCACCGGCGGGGGCCCGCTCGGCTATCTCGACGTCCAGGCCGGCTGGCGCAACGGCTTCGACGGCGGCTACGCCTTCGCCCGGTTCGTCGCCGAAAAGTTCACGTCGTCTCCGACGGCCCTCGCCGGGCTCGCGCTGATCGCCGGGGTGGCCGCCCTCGTCTGGCTGTACATCGTCTGTCTCCGACAGGGTCAGCCGCTCCCCCTGCTGGTGTACGCGGGGATCGTCCTCGCCCTCGCGCTCTGCGCCTCCAGCTACTTCGGCTCGAAACCGCGCCTGCTGCTGCCGGCCTTCCCGCTGCTGCTGCCGCCCGCCGTGGCCCTGGCCCGGCAGACGACGCGCAGGTCGGCCGCGGTGCTGGGCGCGGTCGCGGTGGGGTCGGCGGTCTACGGGGCCTTCTGGCTGAACGGCTCCGGGCCGCCGTGACCCGTTCGGGCACACCCGGTGATCGCCAAGAGAATTCAGGACCAGCTTTCGGTGAACGAATTCAAAAGCGGTATAAAAACCCTGTGCCGGAATGATCAAAGGAATTGAAGGGCTCAGTCGCCGCCGAATGCGAAGTCGCAGGAAATAGGGCGCCCGCTGAGAGGAATCCCACATCACATCGTCATCACAAACCGGTGGATTCGACGGGCTTCCCAGCTCACTCGCTGTAACGTCGATTGGGTGCGTACCGAACGAAAGCCCACCCGTCTGGACCGGGTGTTCGCAAGGCTGGACCGTGAACCGGAACGGCCGGCCCACCTCGATGTGCCGAGGATGAGCCGGCACCGGGTCGCGCTTCTCGCCGCGACCCTGGCCTTCTACGGGGCGATCGTGTGGGCCGTGGTCATCACCTCGTGGCTGGTCCGGCTCGACTGGCAGGTCATGTTCTTCCGGCCCTACCAGCAGTGGTCGGAGATCCACGCGTTCGTCGACTACTACGTGGTGCTCGGCCAGCGCGGCCCCACCGCGGTGATGGTCGCGGCCTGGCTGGGCTGGCGCTCCTGGCGGCAGCACACCCTGCGGCCGCTCCTCGCGCTCGGCGTCTCCCTGCTGCTGCTGAACGTCACGGTCGGCGCCGCCAAGATCGGCATGGGCCGCCTCGGCCCGCACTACGCGACCCAGGTCGGCTCGAACGAGATGTGGCTGGGCGGCGATATATTTCCCAGCGGCCACACCGCCAACGCCGTGGTGACCTGGGGAATCCTGGCCTACATGGCCTCCACCCCGAGAGCCCGCCGCTGGCTGTCCGCGCTGTCCGCGGTGACCTCGCTCGGCGTCGGCCTGTCCACCGTGTACCTCGGTACGCACTGGCTGAGCGACGTTCTCCTCGGCTGGGCCGCCGGCCTGCTGATCCTGCTGGCGCTGCCCTGGTTCGAGCCGCTGATCGCCCGTGCCGAGGCCGTCATCCTCGATCTGCGGGACCGCAGGCGGGCCGGACACACCGGTACCGCCCCGGCCGCACCGGTCGAGGTTCCGGTGCTGCTCAAGCCGCGCGAGTCGGCCCAGGACGTCTCTCCCACGGCCCACTCACCCCGGGCGCCGGTCTATCTGGCGCCGGGCCCCCACACGGCCCGTTCGGAGCGCACCCCGGTCACCCCGGCCGGCAGTCGCAGACCGCCCCAGACCGAGCGGCTGGGCCGCGGCACGACCTCCGCGGCCCGCCCGGTGACGGGCGGCTGACCGTCCCAGGACCGCGGGGCCGGTACGCACAAGCCCAACCCCGCGGCGACGGCCCCGGTTCCTCCACCTGAGGGGCCGGGGCCGCCGCTTGCCGTCTCAGCCCTTCCAGGCCCGGGTCACGAGGCCGTCCCGCACCTCGAAGTTCAGGCGGCCGCTCAGGTATTCCATGGTGATGATCGCCCCCGGCGGCAGGGACCGGACCTTGGTCCAGCCGCGTTCGCGGGCGAGCCGCTCGGCGCGGTCGGCGGTCAGGCCGAGATAGCTGTCGGGCTGGTCCCGGGGTTCTGCGGAAGGTGTCGGAATCGGTGCCATGCCGCCACGCTAGGCCCTGCGCGGCGGTGTGGGCCAGAGGGGTGGCGCCCAAGGCACTCGTCCCTCTCCGGTCACACTTCTGTCACAGGACCACGACACGCGTTTCGGCCCAACCGCGTCACACGTTCGAGCGGTTCCGTACATCTTTCGCAGGCATTCGAACTCAATTCCCGCGTGTCGTGAAGCCTCTTCGAAAAGGCCGTCGGAAAGTTCCGGGGTAACTCCCCCGGGGCTCCCTTTCTCGCCCGATTCCGCGCGGGCAGGGGAGATCCGCCGCCGCACAGGAATTGCCTCGCCGCGACACAGCACCCTCGTACGCCCCCTGTCGGACGCACGGCGCCGCGAGCATCATGGCGTGGGCTCGCGGGCACGCGCGGCGCGGGCCTCGGGGGCCCGGGGCAGGCGAGCGAAGGGGCGAGCGAGCGATGGGCACTGAGACCGTGCGGACGCCGGTACGACCCGTGCGGCGCAAGCGGAAGGGCCGGCTGGTCGTCGACTGGCTGACCACCACCGACCACAAGAAGATCGGCCATCTGTATCTGATCACGTCGTTCGCGTTCTTCCTGCTCGGCGGTCTGATGGCGCTGCTGATGCGGGCCGAGCTGGCCCGGCCCGGTCTCCAGCTCATCGACAACCAGCAGTTCAACCAGCTGTTCACGCTGCACGGCACGATCATGCTGCTGCTCTTCGCGACCCCGGCGTTCGCGGGCTTCGCCAATGAGCTGATGCCGTTGCAGATCGGGGCGCCGGACGTCGCCTTCCCCCGGCTGAACATGCTGTCCTACTGGCTCTACCTGTTCGGCGGGCTGATCGTGATCGGCTCGCTGTTCGTGCCCTCCGGGCCCGCCGACTTCGGCTGGTTCGCCTACGCGCCGCTCAACAGCCTGGAGCGCTCACCGGGCGTCGGGGGCGATCTGTGGATCATGGGCCTCGCGCTCTCCGGGTTCGGCACGATCCTCGGCGCCGTCAACTTCGTCACCACCATCATCGGGATGCGCGCACCGGGCATGACGATGTTCCGGATGCCGGTCTTCGTCTGGAACACCCTGTTCACGTCGATCCTGATCCTGATGGCGTTCCCGGTGCTGGCGGCGGCGCTGCTGTGCCTGGAGGCCGACCGGCGCTTCGGCTCGCACGTCTTCGAGGCCGCCAACGGCGGTGCGCTGCTGTGGCAGCACCTGTTCTGGTTCTTCGGCCATCCCGAGGTGTACATCATCGCGCTGCCGTTCTTCGGGATCGTCAGCGAGATCATCCCGGTCTTCTCGCGCAAGCCGATGTTCGGCTACCTGACCCTGATCGGGGCGACGATGGCGATCACCGGTCTGTCGGTGGTGGTGTGGGCGCACCACATGTTCGCCACCGGAGCGGTGTTGTTGCCGTTCTTCTCGTTCATGAGCTTCCTGATCGCGGTGCCGACCGGGGTGAAGTTCTTCAACTGGACCGGCACCATGCTCAAGGGCTCGCTCTCCTTCGAGACGCCGATGCTGTGGTCGGTGGGCTTCCTGGTGACCTTCCTGTTCGGGGGTCTGACCGGGGTGATCCTGGCGTCGCCGCCGATGGACTTCCACGTCACGGACAGCTACTTCGTGGTCGCGCACTTCCACTACGTGGTCTTCGGCACCGTGGTCTTCGCGATCTTCGCCGGGTTCTTCTTCTGGTGGCCGAAGTTCACCGGCCGGATGCTCGACGAACGGCTCGGCAAGATCCAGTTCTGGACCCTCTTCGTCGGCTTCCACACGACGTTCCTGGTGCAGCACTGGCTGGGCGCGGAGGGGATGCCGCGCCGCTACGCCGACTATCTGGCCGCCGACGGCTTCACGGCCCTGAACACCGTCTCGACCGTCGGCGCGTTCCTGCTCGGCATCTCGACGCTGCCGTTCCTCTACAACGTCTGGAAGACGGCCAAGTACGGAGAGAAGGTCGAGGTCGACGACCCCTGGGGCTACGGCCGTTCGCTGGAGTGGGCGACGTCCTGTCCGCCGCCGCGGCACAACTTCACCACTCTGCCCCGGATCCGCTCGGAGTCCCCGGCGTTCGATCTGCACCATCCCACGTTCGCGGCACTCGCTCCAGAGCCCGCGTCAGACGGTCCCGAGCGGTCCTGATGGCGTCGGTCAGCTCGACGGGCTCCAGCACCTCGAACTCGAAGCCCAGCAGCATCACATGGATGACCATCACGTCCAGACTCCCCGCCCCGGTGCGCAGCAGACAGCTGCGGGGCCCCTCGGGCTCCAGCACCCCGGCGGAGGGCGAGATGTGCTCGGCGGCCTCCCGCAGCGGGACCAACAGCCGCACCAGCGCCTGGGCGGCGTAGGCGCGGGTGGAGACGCCCTGGGAGACGTAGGCGGCGAGGTCGTCGGCGGGCGGTCGGCGGGGGGTGAAGCGGGGGCCGTGCGGCGGGCGCGGGGTGATGCGGTCCACGCGGAAGATGCGCCAGTCGTCCCGGTCCAGGTCCCAGGCGACCAGGTACCAGCGCCGCTCGGTGCAGACCAGGCGGTGCGGTTCGGCGCGGCGGCGGGTCAGCGTGCCGTCGTGCCCGCGGTACTCGAAGCGCAGCCCCTCCGCGTCCCGGCACAGGTGGGCCAGTTCGGTGAGGACCCCCGGGTCGACCGCGGAGGGCAGGCTGCGCAGCATCGGCACGGTGAAGGCGTTCAGGGCGCTGACCCGGCGGCGCAGGCGGTTGGGCAGGACCTGTTCCAGCTTGGTCAGGGCCCGCACCGAGGTCTCCCCGATGCCTTCGATGCCCTGTCCCGCGGCCGTGCGCAGGCCGACGGCGACGGCGACCGCCTCGTCGTCGTCCAGCAGCAGCGGCGGCAGTTCGGCGCCCGCGCCCAGTTGGTATCCGCCGCCCGAGCCGGGGCTGGCGTTGACCGGGTAGCCCAGTTCGCGCAGCCGCTCCACGTCCCGGCGCACGGTGCGCGCGGTGACACCGAGACGCTCGGCGAGTTGGGCGCCGGACCAGTCCCGGTGGGCCTGGAGGAGCGAGAGCAGGCGCAGCAGTCGTGCCGAGGTCTCCAACATGGCGCCGAGTCTGCCAGCGCGATCGGACAGTTACGGTCCGCAATGCTCAACTGGCAAACACCCAGGCGCGGGATATGGACACCTGGCGCGCATCAGGATGAGTGGCGGTTCGCCCCTCTCACGGTGTGTAGGACAGCTGCGGCACGACGAAGCAGGTGCCGTCCATGTCCCCCTGGGTCACCCAGCCCCGGCCGTCCTGCCAGCGGGCCACCGACAGACACGCCCGCCGGGTGCCGGGCGGCTCGGGCAGGTGCGCGAAGCGGACGGGAAGCAGCAAACCGCCCGCGGTGTAGTCCTGGCTGCGGCTCATCCACGCGTCCACGCACGCGCGCGTGACACCCGTGTCCGCGCAGGACCGGGCCGCGTCGGTGAACCAGCGGGCGGCCGCCCAGCCCTCCACCTGCCACTGCGAGTGGGTGTCCAGCCCGTCGGTCGCGTCCCGGAACTCCCGTACCGCGGCATGCCCGATGTCCTCGAAGTTACGGCTGGATCCCGTCGCCCACAGGGCGTTGCGGCAGCGCGGGGCGTCCTTGTAGTCGTCGGCGACGGTGGACGTCCAGTTCTGTACGTTCGTCACCTTCGCGGTGAGTCGCACGCCGGCCTCGTCCAAAGCCGCGCACAGCCGGGCGTTGCCGTGGCCGTCGATGGCGTCGAAGACCAGATCGGCACCCCGGTCCTTCAGATCCGCCGCGACGGCGCGGAAGTTGGGCAGCGCGAAGTCCACCTGCTCGGTGATCACCTCGTACCCCTCGGCCTTCAGTCCCCGCTCGACGAGCCGGGCGTAGGCGGCGGACGCGGACTGGTTGTAGGAGACGACGGCGGCCGTGCGGGCGCCGTGCTCGCGCTTGAAGTAGCGGTAGACCTCGGTGCCGCCGTACAGCTGCCCGTCCCAGCCGACCGTGCCCCGGCGGGGCGCCAGGCTGCCGTAGACGCCGTACAGATGGGGCCAGGTGTCGTAGGCGGCGCCGATCGGCTGGCCGCCGATGTCGGGCACGCCGGCCCGGGAGACCCGTGAGGCGCCCGCGTAGTCGAGGGCCGTGGTGGCGACCAGCGCGACGACCCTGTCCTCGTCGATCAGCCGGTGCACGCACTCGTTGTTGCCGACGCCGCTGCCGCCGTCGTCGCACAGCCGCACCTCGACGGGCCGCCCGCCGACGCCCCCGCGCGCGTTGAGGTGCTCGAAGTACGCCTTGGCGCCGTCCCGCGGCCCGGTGAAGGCGTTGCCGCCGACCGGGCTGGTGGCGCTGGTGATGATGCCGACCCGGATCGGACCGGCCTCCGGGGCCGACGTCGTACGGGTCCCGCCCTCGAAGTCGCTCTCCGGCAGCCGGCTGCCGCAGGCGGCGCTCAGCACGAGCAGCAGCGCCGCCAGCGCCTCAGCAGCCCGCGACCGGCGAGGCCGAGCCATTGCCGCTCAGTTGCACCAGCGCGCACAGCGTCTTGGCGGACACCTTCCAGGTGCCGTCCTGCTCGACGGCGGTCCCCGCGGCGTCGGGCAGGGCGGTGGCACCGTTCAGGGTGAGCGTGTACGTCACGTCCGCCTCGGTGGGCGAGGTGAAGGCGACCTCGGTCACCTGGGCGCCGACCTGTCCGCCGCGCTCGTCGCCGCTGAACGCCCGGAGCACCGGCGCCATCTCCTCGCCGTTCTCCAGGACGTTCTGCTTGTCGTCGAGGGAGGTCGCGGGGTCGAAGAACTTCCGCCAGTTCTCCTGGATCTCCCGCTCGGCCGCCGCGGCGTCGGCGGGAGCGGTCGCCGCGGGGGCGCTGGTCGTGCGCTCCACGGAGGGGGTCGGCGGGGTCGCTCCGCCGCCGCCTCCCTCGTCGTCGCTGCAGGCCGCGAGGGCCGGGGCCAGGAAGAGCAGCAGGGCGGCCGCCAGCGCGGTACCGCGGCCCGCGTTGCGCCGACTGAGGTCGCTCACGGGAACCATCTGGCTCACCACCGGGTGTCGGTCCGGGCCGGGTGCGCCCGGTGCTTTCAGGGTCAGCTCACAGAGGGCATAGTGCAAGCCATCGGCTGACATGGACAGACATATGACGTGTGAAGCCCAAGGAGCCAGCGATGCGGACATCCCGACTCCGGAACGTGCGGCCCGTCCTGTGGGCCGGCTGGGCCGCCCTCGCAGCGGGGGCGGTGCTCTGCGTCCTCGGCTGGTACGGCGTGTCGGGCGAGCGGTTCGCCGAGCGGCAGCTGCCCTACCTCGCCTCCTGCACGGTCCCCGGCGCGGCCCTGATCGTCGCCGGCGCGGTGCTGCTCGCGCGCGGCCGCGACGCGCTCACCGCGGCCCGTGTGGACGAGCTGTACGGGCTGCTCGTGGCGGCCGGTCCCGAGGACGCCGAGCCCCCCGGCCGGCCGGCGGCACCGCTCGCGGTCAGCGGGGACCT
Organism: Streptomyces sp. NPDC048002; assembly: GCF_040653275.1. NCBI lineage: Bacteria > Bacillati > Actinomycetota > Actinomycetes > Kitasatosporales > Streptomycetaceae > Streptomyces > Streptomyces sp. NPDC048002. The sequence goes on from NZ_JBEZNL010000042.1 coordinate 25,079, forward strand.
GCTGATGGTGCCGGGCGGCACCCTGTGGCACCGCGCGGACTGTCCGCTGGTGGCGGGCAAGGCGGAGGCGGTTCCGGTGGACAGCGGGCTGGTGCGGGGCGGCGAACTCGGCCCCTGTCCGATCTGTGAGCCGGCCGAAGCGGACGACTGATGTCCGGCCTGACGTACGACCTCACCCTCGCCGGGCTCTCGGTCGGCAGCGCGGCCGCGCTCACCGGGATCGGTCTGGTCGTCACGTACCGGGCCACCGGGGTGCTGAACTTCGCGCACGGCGCGGTCGCCATGGTCTGCGCCTACGCGCTGCGGCAGTGCGTGGTGGAGTGGGGCTGGCCGCTGTGGGCGGGCACCGCGGTGACGCTGCTGGTCCTCGCGCCCGCGATCGGGATGGCGCTGGAACGGTTCGTGTTCCGCCCGCTGTCCGTCCTCGGCGACGACCCGGCCCGCGCCCTGGTGGCGTCGATCGGCGTGTTCGTGCTGCTGGTGGGCGGGGCCGCGCTGCTGTGGGGGCAGGGGGCGCGGGACGACGCGCCCGAGGTGCTGGGTGCGGCCGACCCCTGGGGGCAGCTCGCGGTGGTCCTCGTCCTGGCCGCCGGTGTCGGCGCGGTGGTCCGGTGGACGCGGTTCGGGCGGGAGCTGCGGGCCGTGGTGGACGACCGGCGGCTCGCCGTGCTCGGCGGGGTGGACGCGGACCGGGTCGCCTCGGCGGGCTGGGCGTTCGGCTCGTTCACGGCCGGCCTCACCGGGGTGCTGCTCGCGCCGTACGTGCGTCTCGACCCCTACGGGCTGCCGCTGCTGGTGATGGAGGTCGTCGCGGTGGCGGTGGCGGCACGGATGCGGAGTCTGCCGGTGGCCGTGCTGACCGCGCTGGGCATCGGCGTGGCACAGGCCCAGCTCACCCGGCTGCACCCGTCGGGGTGGGGCGAGCCGCTGCTCCAGGCGGTCGGGGCGAACCTGTTCGTGGTGGCGCTGCTCTTCGCGGCGCTGGCCCTCCCGGGCGTCGGCGCGCGGGACGCCCTGCCGCGTACGGCCACCGCGAGGGTGCCGACCCCGCCGGGGGCGTGGATCGTGGCGCTGGTGCTGTTCCTGCTGCCGCTCGGCTTCGCCGGTTCGGACCTGCACACCTCGGTCCAGGTCCCCGCACTGGGCGTGGTCCTGCTCTCCCTGGTCGTCGTCACCGGCCGGGGCGGCCAGATCTCGCTCGGCCAGGCGGCCTACGCGGGCCTGGGCGCCCTCTTCACGGCACTGCTGGCGGCGGGCCGCTTCCCCGGCCTGCCCCGGCTGCCCGAACTGGCCGCGCTGGCGGTGGCGGTGCTGCTGGTGGCTCCGCTGGGCCTGCTGACCGGCTGGCCCGCGATCAGCCGCCGCGGGCTGGCGCTGGCGCTGGCGACGTTCGCGGTGGGCGTCGGCGTGAGCCGCTTCGTCTTCGCCCAGCCGTACGCGACCTCGGGCCTGGCGCTGGGGCGCCCGGCGGGCTTCGAGAGCGACCGCGCCTACTACCTGCTGGAGCTGGTCCTGCTGGGCGCGGCCCTGCTGGCGGCGCACACCCTGCGCACCGGACGTACGGGCCGCGCCCTGGCGGCCATGCGGGACCACGAGGCGGGCGCCTCGGCCGCCGGGGTGCGGGTCCCGTCCCTGAAGCTGCTGGCGTTCGTCGCGGGCGCCGCGCTGGCCGCGCTGGGCGGCGGCATGCTCGGCATGGGCCTGCGCGCCTTCGACCCCGGCGCCTACGACCCGGTGCGCGGCCTGCTCTGGTTCGCCGCGGTCGTGGTGCTGGGCGCCGACAGCACCCTGGGCGCCCTCGCGGCGGCGGCCCTGCTGGTGGGCCTGGACGCGGGCGCGCGGGGCGGCGTGGCGGCGGCCCTGATCGGCGTACTGGCGGTGCTCGTGGGCCGGTTCCCCGGCGGCCCGTACGAGGCGCTGCGCTCTGTGACGGCCCGTCTGCGGCCGCACGTCGACACACGGCTGACCACACCCGGCGAGTCGGTACGCGCCCGACTCGCCGGAGCGGACCGGCGCCGGACGGGGCCGGCACACCCCGCGGCAGCCCACACACCACCTGCCGCCACGGAAAGCCCGCGGCCGACCCAGCACGCGGGCCTGCGGACACGCCCCGACACCCGGCTGCCGGGAGCCTCCACCGAACCCGGCGACCGGCGGAGGGCGCGCGGTAGCGAGGAGGCCCCCTCGCCCGGCGCCCTGCCTGCCGCCGAAACCGTAGACCCCCCGACGGCACCCGCCACGACACTGCGCGCACGCCTGCGCAGGCGACTCGCCCACGCCCACACACCCACCACCAGCACTTCCGCCCAAGCCGGGAACCACCCCACGCCACACGGCGAGGGAGCCCCCGACCGCGCCGTCGAACCCGGCGACCGGCGGAGGGCGCGTCGTGCGACGCTGCGCGCACGTCTGCGCGCGCGGTTCGCGGCCGGCGCCGGGGGTGACGCACGGGCGGCCGGGGCGGTCGAGGAGCGCGGCGCCGGTCGGCCCGCGTCCGCCCGGTCGGGGCGCCCCTCCCCACTGCCCGCCCTGCCGGCACGCGCGCCGGTGCTCAGCACGCACGGTCTCCGGGCGTCCTACGACGGCTTCCGCGCCCTCGACGGCGTGGACCTGGAGGTGCCCCCCGCCCGGATCACCGCGATCGTCGGACCCAACGGGGCCGGAAAGAGCACCCTGTTCCACTGTCTGGCGGGCACCCTGCGCCCCTCCGGCGGCCAGGTCCGCCTCGGCGGCCGGGACATCACCCGGCTGCCCGCGCACGCCCGCACCCGGCTCGGCATCGGGCGCACCTTCCAGCAACTCGCCGTCTTCCCCTCCCTGACGGTGGCCGAGAACGTGAGGGTCGGCGCGGAACAGGGCCACGCCGACGACCCGGCCGCCGTGGAACGCGCCCTGCGCCTGCTGGGCCTGGACGGCCCGGTGCGGGACGCCCCCGCCGCGGGCCTGCCCACCGGCACGCTCCGCCGGGTCGAACTCGCCCGCGCCCTGGCCGGCGGCCCCCGACTGCTGCTCCTGGACGAACCCGCCGCCGGTCTGGACACCGCCGAGATCACCGCGCTGGCCCGGGTGCTGAGGGCACTCGCCGCCGACGGCACCGCCCTGGTGGTCGTGGAGCACGACCTGGACCTCGTGGCCGATCTCGCGGACTTCGTCCACGTCATGGCGGCCGGCCGCGTCGTCGCCTCGGGCCCCCCGGACCACGTCCTCCACACGCTCGGCACCCAGGAGACCCCCGCATGACGCTCTCCCTGCGCGAGGCGCGTGTGCGCTACGGCCCCCTCGAAGCCCTGCACGGCGTCACCCTCGCCGCGCCCGGCCCCGGCCTGACCGTCCTGCTCGGCCGCAACGGCTCGGGCCGTACGACCGCGCTGCGCGCGCTGGCCGGGACCGTCGCGCCGACCGCGGGTTCGGTGGTGTGGGACGGCATGGACGTGACCCGCGTCCCGGCGTACGAACGCGCCCGGCGCGGGCTGTGCCTGATCCCGGACCGGCGGGCGGTCTTCGGCTCCCTGACCGTCCGCGAGAACCTCGACCTCACCTCCCCCGCCCACGGCCCGGCCCTGGACGCCTACCCCCGTCTGGAACGGCTGCTGGACCGCCGGGCCGGCACCCTGTCCGGGGGCGAGCAGCGCATGCTCGCGCTGTCCCGGGCGCTGCTGGGCCACCCGCGTGCGGTGCTCGTGGACGAGGCGGCCCAGGGCATGTCCCCGGCGGTGGCCGCCCGCACCTACGAACTCCTCGCCGGACTGGACGCGTGTGTGGTCCTGGCCGAGCAGCGGCTGCCGCCCGTCCTGCGCGACCGGCCCGCGCTGGTGTACGAACTGCGCCGCGGCTCGGTCGTGTTCGCCGGGGAGGCGGCCGAGTGGGCCCGCTCCCGGGCCGGGCGGGCGACGGGCCGACCGGGCTAGCCGGGAGACAGGGCGGGCGACACACGCCCTATGGCAGGAGCAGCAGGACCTCGGTGCGCAGTCGGTCCGGATCGCTGCCGATCGTCTTCTTGTTGAGCTTGTACAGGGCCTGCCAGCCGCCCTTGACCCCGTACTTGCGGGCGATGGACGAGAGCGTGTCGCCGGACTTCACCGTGTGCATGCGGCCCTTGAGCCCGTACCGCTTGGAGCACACGGGCCAGGCTCCCCAGCCCTGTACGGCCAGGACCTTCTGCGCGACCGCGATCTGCTGCGCGCGGGTGGCGAGATCGGCGCGCGCCGCGTACTTCAGGCCACCGAACTCCTTCCAGGTGGGCTGCCAGAACTGGAGGCCGCCGTAGTAGCCGTTGCCGGTGTTGATGTGCCAGTTCCCGCTGCTCTCGCACTCGGCGATGCAGCCCCAGGGCCACTGGTCCGCCGCGCAGGCGGGGAGCCGGGTCGCGTCCGGCACGTGGGGGGTGGCCGGCGGTGCCGCGTGGGCGGCCGCGGGGTCGACGGCGGTGAGCAGGGCGGCCGCGAGGGCGAGGGTGATCGTCGTGCGGTACATCGGCCCACGCTAAGCAGCGGCGCGCGCGGGGGCCGTCCCGGCGCGTCGGTGGGCCGGGGCGCCCCACCCGGTCGGCGGACCGGGCGGGGTCCGCAAGGATGTCCGCGTCTTCGCTCAGCAGTGCGCACGCCGGGGAGCCAACCGCCGTGACCTGTAGCGCACTTGACCAGTAGTGCGCGATTCCCGGCCGCACGGTGACCGTGTGCGACGGTCGGTTCGATTCCGTTCGCCCCGGTGCGTGACTCCCGCCGCAGATCGCCCGTTGTCTATGCATGAGCCCGGGACCCACCCGGATCACGGGCCGGGAGCCACCCGGCCGCGCCACGCACCACATCCCGAGGGAGCCACCCGTGCCGCGCATGCTCGACGTCAGCGACGAGGTACGCGCCGAGATCGGCGACGAAGAAGCCGACCGGCTGCTCGCCGGAGACAACGCCCCCGGCAGCTACGACTGCACCTCCTGTCGCACCCAGGGCGACTCCGAACAGGAGCGCACCAGCACCGTTCTGTTCATCGGGGACGAGACCGCCGTCCTCGCCTTCGCGCACGCCACCTGTCTGCCCTCGCAGGTCGTCCAGGTCACCGAGGAGCAGCTCCAGGGCGCGGTGCGGTCGATCACCGGCGACTCGGCCCCCGCGGAGCCGGACCGGGCGGCGCCCGAGCAGGCGGTGCTCGGGGTGACCAGCGGACTGATCCTGATCGCCGGTGAGTTGCACCCGGCGCTGGTGGTGGAGCCGACCGGGCCCATCGTCCGGCCCGGCTCGACCGACATCGGTGACGACTTCCTGCCGCTGCTGATCGAGCAGGGGTTCATGCCGGTGACGCAGATCGAGTCGGTGCCGCCCGTGCTGCACGGCTGGTCGGTCCTGCTCGCCATGGGCCAGCTGCACGCGGTGCTCCAGCCGGGAGCGGGTGGCGGCCAGCCGGTGGCCTGGTGGCAGGCGCACCAGCCGCTCCAGGTCACCGAGGGGTGGCGGGCCGCGGCCAACAAGCACCAGCAGGTGCTGCTGTTCGCGGCGCCGGTGGGCTCCATCGGCCGTCAGCCGCGCGAGGACCTGCTCCGCGACGCCCTCGACAAGGCCGCGGCCAACGGCAAGCTCGTGGCGTCCGCGCTGCCGCTCGCGGGCACCTGAGCGACGGGCGGGAGGGAACCGCGCGACGGACGGCGGCCACGGTCAGCCGGTTATTTCCGTGCGGTTCCGCACGCCCCCCGAGTACGCCTCACGGCCGCATCCCTTGCCGGGGCCCGTCGTTTGGAGATACGTGCACGCATACGATGCTTCTCCGTCGGCAACGCCGATCTACGACGCGCTCTACGCCGAGTACGTCAAGTCCTTCCGCACCCTGCCGGGCGACCGCAGCGGCGAGGAGGATCTGGGGTTCACCGCCTTCGGGAACATTCCGCACAGTACGGGCTCCTACGGCGGACACCGGCCCGGGTCCTTCTCCAGCTCGTACAGCGCCTACAGCGCGGGCGCGCACAGCGCCCGGCAGTCGCAGTGGCAGCGGATCGGGCACATCGGGCCGCAGGGCACCGGCAGCACCGCGCTCCAGCCGGTCCCCCGCAGGAGCGTCTGAGGTACGAGAAGAGGGCGGTCCCCGACGGGACCGCCCTCTTCTCGTGCCCTGCGGCTACTTCTTGCGTCCGCGCTTCTCGCGGACCCGCACGGAGATGTGGATCGGGGTGCCCTCGAAGCCGAACTCCTCGCGCAGGCGGCGCTCGATGAAGCGGCGGTAGCCCGCCTCGATGAAGCCGGAGGCGAAGAGCACGAACCGCGGCGGCTTGGTGCCGGCCTGGGTGCCGAACAGGATGCGCGGCTGCTTGCCGCCCCGGATCGGGTGCGGGTGGGCGGCGACCAGCTCGCCGAGGAAGGCGTTGAGCCGGCCGGTGGGGACCCGGGTCTCCCAGCCGGCCAGGGCCGTCTCGATCGCCGGGACCAGCTTCTCCATGTGCCGGCCGGTGCGCGCCGACACGTTCACCCGGGGCGCCCAGGCGATCTGGGCCAGCTCGGTCTCGATCTCCCGCTCCAGGTAGTAGCGGCGCTCCTCGTCGAGGGTGTCCCACTTGTTGAAGGCGACGACCATCGCGCGCCCGGCCTCCACGGCCATCGTCACGATGCGCTGGTCCTGGACGGAGATGTTCTCGGAGGCGTCGATCAGGACGACCGCCACCTCGGCCTTCTCCACCGCGGCGGCGGTGCGCAGCGAGGCGTAGTAGTCGGCGCCCTGCTGGAGGTGGACCCGCTTGCGGATGCCCGCGGTGTCGACGAACTTCCAGGTGACGCCGCCGAGTTCGATCAGCTCGTCGACCGGGTCCCGGGTGGTGCCGGCGAGCGAGTCGACGACGACGCGCTCCTCGCCTGCCACCTTGTTCAGCAGCGAGGACTTGCCGACGTTGGGGCGGCCGATCAGGGCGATGCGCCGGGGTCCGCCGACCGCGGTGCCGAAGGACTGCTCGGGGGCGTCGGGGAGGGCGTCCAGCACGGCGTCCAGCATGTCGCCGGTGCCGCGGCCGTGCAGGGCCGAGACCGGGTGCGGTTCGCCGAGGCCGAGGGACCAGAGGTAGGAGGCGTCCGCCTCGCCGCTCGGGCCGTCGACCTTGTTGGCGCACAGCACGACCGGCTTGCCGGCCTTGCGCAGCAGCCGTACGACCGCCTCGTCAGTGTCGGTGGCGCCGACCTTGGCGTCGACGACGAAGACCACGGCGTCGGCGGCCTCGATGGCGTACTCCGCCTGGGCGGCCACGGAGGCGTCGATGCCGAGGACGTCCTGCTCCCAGCCGCCGGTGTCGACGACCTTGAAGCGGCGCCCGGCCCACTCGGCCTCGTAGGTCACCCGGTCGCGCGTGACGCCGGGCTTGTCCTCCACGACGGCCTCGCGGCGCCCGATGATGCGGTTGACGAGCGTCGACTTGCCGACGTTCGGGCGGCCGACGACGGCGAGGATCGGGAGCGGGCCGTGGCCCGCCGCCTCGATCGCGCCCTCGACGTCCTCGATGTCGAAGCCCTCTTCCGCGGCGAGCTCCATGAACTCCGCGTACTCGGCGTCGCCAAGTGCCCCGTGGTCGTGCGGCTCGCCCGCGCCCTCGGAGTGGATCTGGTCGTTCATGAAGTCCGTACCTCGTTCAGTGTGGTGATCGGTGGACCGCCCGATCCGGGTGATCCACTACTCAAGTGTCGCCCAGGGTCATTCTGATGGATATCCGTGGGAGAAGGAGCGGCGTTCGGTGCGTGCGCTCGGCGTGCGGTGCGGAGGGTCATGTGGCGGAGCCACCTGTCCCTCCGCGCCGTGCGGCGAGCGGGCGTGCCGGGCGTCGCGACGCCGCGGAGATCCATCAGAACGACCCTAGCGGCCGGTGAGCCGCCTGGCGTTTACCAGGTGCTCGGTGAGCTGCTTCTGGATGCGCTCGGTCGCCTCGTCCAGCGCCGTGCGGGTGCGCCGTCCGCTGCCGTCGCCCGCCTCGAACGGGTCGCCGAAGACGACGTCGACGCGGCTGCGCAGCGCGGGCAGCGCCTTGACCAGCCGGCCGGGCCGCTCGGTGCTGCCCAGCACGGCGACCGGGACGACGGGCGCGCCGCTGCGCACGGCGAAGTAGGCGAGTCCGGCGCGCAGGGAGGCGAAGTCGCCCTCGCCCCGGGTGCCCTCGGGGAATATCCCGAGGACGCCGCCGTTCTCCAGGACGCCGAGCGCCCGGGTGACGGCGGTGCGGTCGGTGGTGGTGCGGTCCACCTTCAGCTGGCCGATGCCGGTCAGGAAGGGGTCGAGCGGGCCGATGAACGCTTCCTTCTTGATCAGGAAGTGCGTCGGCCGGGGTGCCACGCCCATGACCATGGGGCCGTCGATGTTGTGGGAGTGGTTGACGGCGAGGATCGCCGGTCCGGTGGCCGGCATCCGCCAGGCGCCGAGCACCCGCGGCCGCCACAGCCCGTACATCAGGCCGACGCCGATACGCCGGCCGACCTCGGCGCCCCGCGGGGACGGCAGCTCGGTCACTTCGTGGCCCGCTTCTCCTCGACGAGGGTCACGACGCACTCGATGACCTGCGTGAGGGTCAGCTCGGTGGTGTCGACCTCCACGGCGTCGCCGGCCTTGGCCAGCGGGGAGGTCTTGCGGCTGGAGTCGGCGGCGTCCCGCTGGATCAGGGCCTCGCGGGTGGCGTTGACGTCGGCGCCCTTCAGCTCGCCGCTACGGCGGGCGGCGCGGGCCTCCGCCGAGGCGGTCAGGAAGATCTTCAGGTCGGCGTCGGGCAGCACGGTGGTGCCGATGTCCCGGCCCTCGACGACGATGCCGACCTCGGCGCCGGCCGCGATGGAGCGCTGGAGTTCGGTGATCCGGGAGCGCACCTCGGGCACCGCGCTGACCGCGCTGACCTTGGAGGTGACCTCCTGGGTGCGGATCGGGGCGGCCACGTCGATGCCGTCGACGGTGATCGTCGGCTTCTCCGGGTCGGTGCCGGAGACGATGTCGGGCTTGCCGGCCACGGCGGCGATGGCGCCCGCGTCGTCGACGTCGATGCCGTTGGTCACCATCCACCAGGTGATCGCCCGGTACTGGGCGCCGGTGTCGAGGTAGCTCAGGCCGAGCTGGGCGGCGACGGCCTTCGACGTGCTCGACTTGCCCGTGCCGGAGGGGCCGTCGATGGCGACAATCACGGGCTGGGCGGCGCCGTTTTCCACGGGGGGACACCTTCCTGGTGCTGTGTGGTGGGGTGCAGGGGCGCGAGAGTGCCCCGCACCAGGTTACTGGGTGCCCGTCACTCGTCCGGACGCCGACCGCCCGGGGCCACCGCCGCGGCGGCCCCTCACTGGCGGATCGACCAGCCCCGCTCCCGCAGCGCCGCCGTCAGTACGGGCACCGCGTTGGGCTCCACCATCAGCTGGACCAGGCCGGCCTGCTGCCCGGTGGCGTGCTCGATACGGACGTCCTCGATGTTGACGCCGGCCCGTCCGGCATCGGCGAAGATCCTGGCCAGCTGGCCCGGCTGGTCGTCGATCAGCACGGCCACGACCTCGTAGACGCGCGGCGCGGAGCCGTGCTTGCCGGGCACCCGGACCTGGCCGGCGTTGCCGCGGCGCAGGACGTCCTCGATGCCGGCGGTGCCCTCGCGGCGCTTGGCCTCGTCGGAGGACTGAAGGGCCCGCAGCGCCCGCACGGTCTCGTCGAGGTCGGTGGAGACGTCCGCGAGCAGGTCGGCCACCGGCCCCGGGTTCGCGGAGAGGATGTCGATCCACATCCGCGGGTCGGAGGCGGCGATCCGCGTCACGTCCCGGATCCCCTGGCCGCACAGCCGTACGGCGGCCTCCTCGGCGTTCTCCAGGCGGGCGGCGACCATGCTGGAGACCAGGTGCGGCATGTGGGAGACGAGGGCCACGGCGCGGTCGTGGGCGTCGGCGTCCATGACCACCGGTACGGCCCGGCAGTGCGAGACCAGTTCCAGGGCGAGGTTCAGCACCTCGGTGTCGGTGTCCCGGGTCGGTGTGAGCACCCAGGGCCGCCCCTCGAAGAGGTCGGCGCTCGCCGCCAGCGGGCCGGACTTCTCCCGGCCGGACATCGGGTGGGTGCCGAGGTACGCCGAGAGGTCGAGGCCCGTCTCCCGGAGCTCGCGCCGGGGGCCGCCCTTGACGCTCGCCACGTCGAGGTAGCCGCGGGCCACTGAGCGCCGCATGGCGTCGGCGAGCACCCCGGCGACGTGCGCGGGCGGCGCGGCGACGATCGCGAGGTCCACCGGGCCCTCGGGCGCCTCGTCGGTGCCGGCGCCGAGGGCGGCCGCGGTCCGGGCCTGCTCGGGGTCGTGGTCGGCGAGGTGGACGACGACGCCCCGGGCCGCCAGGGCGAGCGCCGCGGAGGTGCCGATGAGGCCGGTGCCGATGACGAGTGCGGTTCTCACTGGGCGATGTCCTTGCGCAGGGCGGCCGCGGCACCGAGGTAGACATGGGCGACCTCGGCCCGGGGCAGGTCGGACTCGATGTGCGCGAGCAGCCGGACCACGCGGGGCATGGCGCCCTCGATGTCCAGTTCCTGGGCGCAGATCAGCGGTACGTCGACGATGCCGAGCTTGCGGGCGGCGGCCGCGGGGAAGTCGCTGTGCAGGTCGGGCGTGGCCGTGAACCAGATGCTGATCAGGTCGTCGGTGGTCAGGCCGTTGCGCTCCAGAACGGCGGTGAGCAGGGCTCCGACCCGCTCGTCCATGTGGCCGGCCTCGTCCTCGTCGAGCTGGACGGCACCCCGGACCGCTCGTACCGCCACGGCTTGGCTCCCTTGCTGCTGTACGGATCACTGTGCGCGTCCAGCCTAGTCAGGGCCGGGCGCGGGGGTGGGGGGCGCCCGGCTCCTGAGACGGGCGCGGGGCCGGTGCGGCCGGAGTGTTTCGGGTGTTCACTCCCGGTTGCTTCTACTTCGATCCTTTCGATGCAAAGATGCTGTTCATCCGGCCCGTCTCCGCCCATCCCCTTCCGCACCCCCGGAGTGACGACATGACGAACGGTCCGACGCGGCGCACGATCCTTCTCGCCACCGGCACCGGCGCGGCGACGCTCCTCGTGGGCTGCGGCGACTCCGGCGACGACGGGGGTTCCTCCGAGCAGACCGTCGAGACCTCCGAGACCGCCACCGGCTCGGTGGGGGCCGACGGCGAGGAGCTGGCCGCCACGGCCGACATCCCGGTCGGCGGCGGCAGGATCTTCAAGGATCAGGAGGTCGTGGTCACCCAGCCGGAGGAGGGCGAGTTCAAGGCCTTCTCCAGCATCTGCACCCACCAGCGGTGCCCGGTGGCGAGCGTCTCGGACGGCACGATCAACTGCACCTGCCACGGGAGCAGGTTCTCGATCACGGACGGCGCGGTCGTCACCCCGCCCGCCACCGTGCCGCTGCCCGAGAAGGAGATCGTGGTGGAGGGAACCTCCATCCGCCTGGTGTGAGGCGCCGCGTACGCTCCCCTGTCATGCACCCCGAGACCCTGGTTCGCGACCACACGATCTACGCCTGTGTGATGGGTTCGCGCGCGTTCGGTCTCGCGACGGACGGCAGCGACACCGACCGGCGGGGCGTGTTCCTCGCCCCCACCCCGCTGTTCTGGCGCTTCGACAAGCCGCCGACGCATGTCGAGGGCCCGGCCGAGGAGCAGTTCGGCTGGGAGCTGGAACGCTTCTGCGAACTGGCGCTGCGCGCGAACCCCAACATCCTGGAGTGCCTGCACTCCCCCCTCGTGGAGTACGCCGACAGCACCGGCCGTGAGCTGCTCGGCCTGCGGGACGCCTTTCTGTCCCGGCAGGCCCACGACACCTTCGCGCGGTACGCGCTGGGCCAGCGCAAGAAGCTGGAGGGCGACGTCCGCAACCACGGCGCCCCGCGCTGGAAGCACGCGATGCATCTGCTGCGGCTGCTGACGAGCGCCCGCGATCTGCTGCGCACCGGCACCCTCACGCTCGACGTCGGCGACCTGCGCGAGCCGCTGCTCGCGGTCAAGCGCGGCGAGGTGCCGTGGCCGGAGGTCGAGGCGTGGATGACCCGGCTCGCGGGGGAGGCCGAGCGGGCGGCGGAGCGCAGTCCGCTGCCCGCCGTACCGGACCGGAGGCGGGTGGAGGACTTCCTCGTCCGCGTCCGCCGCGCCTCAGCGCTCCAGCCGGACCCGTACGACGAAGTCGTGCAGGGCGTCGTGGACGGTGGGCGCCTCGGGCAGGGCTGACGCGGCCTGCGTCGCGTCCAGCAGCGCGTGCAGGGCCGTCACATCGGCCTCCACGCGCGCGTGGTCCACGTCGGCCGCCCCGTGCTCCCGCTCCGCCTTGGCCGCGATCAGCTCCGGCAGGTAGGCCGGGGCCTCGGGCACCTCACCGAGCAGCGTGGGCAGATGGGCCTGCACCGCGCCGCCGCGCATCAGGTGGATACCGGTGAGCAGGACCCGGAAGGTGTAGAGCAGCGGCTTGAGCTCCTCGGTTCTGGTGAACAGCCGCCACTGGGTGTTCGCGAAGCCCCGGTAGTGGTGAGCGTGGTGGGCGGTGAGGACGCCGGGGGCGAGCGCGGCCAGTTCGCGGTGCGCGTCGGTGGTGTGCACGACGAGCGGGGAGAGCAGCTGCTCCAGGACGTAGCCGTTGCGGCGCAGCATCAGCCGGACGAACTTGCGCAGGTCGTGGGTGACCAGGTCCATCTCGACGCCGTCCCGGTCCCACATCCGCGACCGGGTCTCGGCCGGCTCGCGCAGTCCGACGAGGTCGGCGGCGGACAGCAGGTGCACCCCGCGCAGGTCCACGTCGGAGTCCCGGGAGGGGAAGCCGTAGAGGTGGGCGCCCGAGACGGTGGCGAAGAGCACCGGGTCGGGCTGCTCGGCGACGACGGGCGCGAGGTCGATGTCCAGGGCGTCGATCATCCGCTAAGCGTCCCAGAGGGCGCCCAGCGCGATCAGGTCGCCCCGGTACTCGATGCGGTCCGCCCACTCCCGGGGCCACGCGTCGGCCCCGAGGTACGCGCCGGCGAAGGCGCCGGTGAGGCAGGCGATGGAGTCGGAGTCGCCGGAGGAGCAGGCGGCCCGCCGCAGGGCGGTGACCGGCTCGTCGACCAGGAGCAGGAAGCAGAGCAGGCCGGTGGCCAGGGCCTCCTCGGCGATCCAGCCCTCCCCCGTGGCCAGGCAGGGGTCGGTCTCCACCGAGCCCGCGCGCACGGCCCCCTGGAGCCGTTCCAGGACGGCAATGCACTCGTCCCAGCCGCGCGCGATGAAGTGCTCGGGGCTCGGGTCGTGGCTGCGGGTCCACAGGTCGCCGAGCCAGGTGTGGTGGTAGCGGGTGCGGTTGTCGTAGGCGTACGAGCGGAGCAGGCCGACCAGGCCGGTCGGCTCGGCGCCCTGCGCGAGCAGCCGCACGGCGTGCGCGGTGAGGTCGGAGGCGGCCAGCGCGGTGGGGTGGCCGTGGGTGAGCGCGGACTGCAACTGGGCGGCGCCCGCGCGCTGTTCGTCGCTCAGTCCGCGGGCGAGGCCGATGGGCGCGACGCGCATGTTGGCGCCGCACCCCTTGGAGTCGACCTGACTGGCGTCCTGCCACACCCGCCCCTCCTCCTTGAGGAGGCCGCAGGCGATCAGACAGGTCCGGCCCGGCGCGCGGTTGTTCTCCGGGGACCGGTACCACTCGACGAACTCCTCCCGCACCGGCCGCTCCAGCCGCTTGGGCGCGAGGGTGCCCCGGTCCATGGCCGTGCGCAGGCCCTTGCCCAGCGCCAGCGTCATCTGGGTGTCGTCGCTGACGATCGCCCGCGCGGGCAGGTCCATCTCGCGCCACGGTCCGCACTTGGCGAGGATCGAGGGCACGTCATTGAACTCGGTGGGGAATCCCATCGCGTCCCCGAGCGCGAGACCGATCAGGGCCCCGGTGGCGGCGCGCTTGTTCACGAGGGCGGTCATACGGAGGGTCCTTCCGGGGTCGGCCTCAGCAGTGGCGGGTGGAGGGTGGCGGCGGTGCCGGCGCGGTACAGTGCGGCGGGCTTGCCCCGGCCGCCGGTGAGGCGGGAGGCGCCGGGGACCGCCTCGACGAAGCCCGGCGTGGCGAGCACCTTGCGCCGGAAGTTGGGCCGGTCCAGGGCGGTGCCCCACACGGCCTCGTAGATCTGCTGGAGCTCGCCGAGGGTGAACTCGGGCGGGCAGAAGGCGGTGGCCAGGCCGGTGTACTCCAGCTTGGCGCCGACCCGGTCGTGGGCGTCGGCGAGGATCCGGTCGTGGTCGAAGGCGAGGGCCCCGGCGCGGTCGTACTGGACCCAGCGGGCGTCCGCCGCGTCGCTGCCGCCGTGCACCTCGGGCGCGTCGGGCAGCAGGGCGGCGAAGGCGACCGAGACGACCCGCATCCGGGGGTCGCGGCCGGGCTCGCTGTAGGTGCGCAGCTGTTCCAGGTGGAGCCCGGAGACGTCCGACAGGCCGGTCTCCTCGGCGAGTTCGCGGCGGGCCGCCGTCTCCGCCGACTCGTCGGGCTGCACGAAGCCGCCGGGCAGCGCCCACCGCCCGGCGTACGGCTCCTGCCCGCGCTCGATCAGCAGCACGTGCAGGGCGCCCTCGCGGACGGTGAGGACGGCGAGGTCGACGGTGACGGCGAAGGGTTCGTGGGCGTACTTGTCGTACCCCTGCACGACCACCGCCTCCTTAAGAGTCAGAACGACTAATAGTCCTCGTGACTAGTAGTCATCGTGACTATAAAGAGTGCGGCCCCAACTCCGCAAGCCCTGAGCGCCTCCCTCCGGCCCTTCCGCGCAAACGAAGGCGGCCGGACACCGGGAAACCCGGTACCGGCCGCCACAAGCCCGCTGAGGCGCTCCTAGAGGTCGACCTCCTTCATCAGCATGCCGACCTCGGTGTTCGACAGGCGGCGCAGCCAGCCCGACTTCTGGTCGCCCAGGGTGATCGGCCCGAAGGAGGTGCGCACCAGCTTCTCGACGGGGAAGCCGGCCTCGGCCAGCATCCGCCGCACGATGTGCTTGCGGCCCTCGTGCAGGGTCACCTCGACCAGGTAGTTCTTGCCGGTCTGCTCGACCACCCGGAAGTGGTCGGCGCGCGCGTAGCCGTCCTCCAGCTGGATGCCGTCCTTGAGCTGCTTGCCCAGGTCGCGCGGGATCGGGCCGACGATGGCCGCGAGGTAGGTCTTCTTCACGCCGTACTTGGGGTGGGTCAGCCGGTGCGCCAGCTCGCCGTGGTTGGTGAGCAGGATGACGCCCTCGGTCTCGGTGTCGAGCCGGCCCACGTGGAACAGCCGCGTCTCCCGGTTGGTGACGTAGTCCCCGAGGCACTGCCGGCCCTCGGGGTCCTCCATGGTGGAGACGACACCGGCCGGCTTGTTCAGCGAGAAGAACTGGTACGACTGCGTCGCGACGGTCAGACCGTCGACCTTGACCTCGTCCTTCTCCGGGTCGACCCGCTTGCCCTGCTCCAGCACGATCTCGCCGTTGACCTCGACGCGCGCCTGCTCGATCAGCTCCTCGCAGGCCCGCCGGGAGCCGTAGCCCGCACGCGCGAGGACCTTCTGGAGCCGCTCGCCCTCCTGCTCGGCGCCGGGGAAGGTCTTGGGCAGCTTGATGTCCTTCTTGCCCGCGTACCGCTCGCGGTTGCGCTCCTCGGCACGGGCCTCGTACTCACGGGACGTGGCCGGCGCCGTGCGCCCGCGCCCGGTCGACTGGCCCTGCCGGGGGCCGCCCTTGGCACCACCGCGCGCCGAGGCGCCACGTCCCGACTTCGGGCCGTCCTGGGTGGCGCCGGGACCCACGTCGTAGCGCCGCTCCTCGGGGCGCGGCTTCTTGGGCCGGCCGCCCTGCTTCTCGTCGCGGTTGTTCCCGGCACCGCGGTAGTTACCGCGGCCACCGCTGCTCCCGCCGCGGCCGCCGCTGTTGCCACCACGGCTCCCGCCGTTGTTTCCGCTGCTGTTCCTGCCGCTGCTGCTTCGCATCAAAGTTCCGTCGTGTTGTCGTCTGCGTCCTCGGAATCCGGAGCGTCCGGATCGAACGACGGTACGGCCTCCTGGGTCTCGGCCTCGATCGCCTCCGCCTCGGGGAGGAAGGGCGCGAGTTCCGGTAGCTCGTCCAGGCCGCGCAGGCCCATCCGCTCCAGGAAGTAGTTCGTCGTCCTGTACAGGATCGCACCTGTTTCGGGTTCCGTCCCCGCCTCCTCGACCAGACCCCGTTGCAGAAGGGTGCGCATCACACCGTCGCAGTTGACCCCGCGCACCGCGGAGACCCGGCTGCGGCTGACCGGCTGCCGGTACGCCACCACGGCGAGGGTCTCCAGCGCGGCCTGGGTCAGCCGGGCCTGCTGCCCGTCGAGGACGAAGCCCTCCACGGCCGGCGCGTACTCGGCCCGCGAGTAGAAGCGCCAGCCGCCCGCGATCCGCCGCAGTTCGAACCCGCGGCCCTGGACGGTGTATTCGTCGGCCAGTTCGCGCAGGGCGTCCGCGATCCGCCTCCTGGGCCGCTGGAGGATCTTGGCGAGGTGCTCCTCGGTCGCGGGCTCGTCGACGACCATCAGGACGGCCTCCAGGGCCGGCTTCAGTTCGAGGCCGGCCGCCGAGCGCAGCCCGGCCGGCAGCTCACCGCTCTCCTCGCTCACTTCTTCTCCTCGTCCTTCGGCGGCTCCGGCGGCCGGTCGAACTCGTCCGTCACCAGGGGCTCGGCCCCGTCCTCCCCGCCGGTCCAGCGCACCGTCAGCTCGCCGAGGGCGTCCTCCTGGTCCAGCGCCACGGCCTTCTCCCGGTACAGCTCCAGCAGGGCCAGGAAACGGGCGACGACGGTCAGGGTGTCGTCGGTGTCCTCGATCAGCGCCCGGAAACTGGCCTCGCCCAGCTCCTTCAGCCGCGCGACCACGATCCCGGCCTGCTCCTGCACGCTGACCAGCGGGGCGTGGATGTGGTCGACGTACACCTGCGGCTTGGGCCGGGGCTGCATCGCCTTCACGGCGAGCCTGGCGAAACCTTCCGGTCCGATGCTGATGACCACCTCGGGCAGCAGCTCGGCGTGGTGCGGTTCGAGTCCGACGGTGCGCGGGTAGCGCCGCGCCTCCTCGTCGAGCCGGCGGTTGAAGATCTCGGCGATCTGTTTGTAGGCGCGGTACTGGAGCAGCCGGGCGAAGAGCAGGTCCCGTGCCTCCAGCAGGGCCAGGTCGCCCTCGTCCTCGACCTCGGCGGCGGGCAGCAGCCGGGCGGCCTTGAGGTCCAGCAGGGTCGCGGCGACCACCAGGAACTCGGTCGTCTCGTCCAGGTCCCAGTCCGGCCCCAGGGCCCGGATGTACGCCATGAACTCGTCGGTCACCTTGGAGAGGGCGACCTCGGTGACATCCAGCTTGTGCTTGGAGATCAGCTGGAGCAGCAGATCGAAGGGCCCCTCGAAATTGGCGAGCCGAACCTTGAAGACACCTTCGTCCGCCTGGGCGGGCGCGGAGGACTCTGAGGACTCCGTGGGCTCGTGAGCCTCCGAAGGCCCCGCGGGCTCAGTGGGCTCGGCAGGACCCGAGGAGTCCGGGCGCTCGGCCGGCTCGGTGGGCGCGGCGGGCTCAGTGGGCTCGGCAGGGGCGACGGTCCCCGCCGGGACGGCGGCAGGTGCGGCAGGTTCCGCGGGCTCCGGTTCCGGAGCGGGGGCCTCGGGCGGGGGTCCCGGTTCGGGCGGCGGTCCGGGATGCGGTTCCGGAGGAACGACCCCCGGGCCCCGGCCCAGCGCGCGCCGACGGCCACCGGATGCGCCGGCGGCGGGGACGGGAGCGTCGTTCGAGGTCATCGCCCCCGCAGGCTACCGCTACCGCCCGCGAAGCCGTCGTACGAGGATGCTGGCGTCCCCGCGGGATTCCAGGTCGGCGAGGACCACGGCCACCGCCTCGCGGACGATCCGCCCGCGGTCCACCGCGAGTCCGTGCTCGCCGCGCAGGACCAGGCGGGCGTGCTCCAGGTCCATCAGCTCCTCGGCCGAGACGTACACGGTGATCTTCTCGTCGTGCCGCTCACGTCCGCTGGGCCGGCGGGCGGCGGCCCGCCCGCGCTTGCGCTGGGCCGGCGGTCCGGCGGCGCCGGAACCTTCCTGTGCCTCCGGCCGGCGCCCGGAGCGCTCAGCGGCTGCGGCCCGGCTCCGGGACTCCCCGGTATCGGCCGGTTCGGCGTCCGCGGCGACATGCTCCGCGCCCCCGCCGTCGCCGCCCTGCGCGGGCACCGACTGCGGCGCGTCCTCGGCGGGGCCGTCGCTCTCCCCCGCCGGCGCGGGCACCCGGGCCTCGCCGTTGGCCCCCCGCCGGGGAGTCGACGCCTGGAGCGCCGTCCCCCCTGTCGTGCGGAAAAGTTCGTCGGCCCCCGGCAGACTCACTCGGCGTGACACCGGGCGAGCACCTCCCTGGCGAGCTGGCGATAGGCGGCGGCACCGACGGAGTTGGAGGCGTACGTGGTGATCGGCTCACCGGCGACCGTGGTCTCCGGGAAGCGGACCGTACGCCCGATGACCGTGTGGTAGACGTGGTCGTCGAAGGCCTCGACGACACGCGCCAGCACCTCACGGCTGTGCACCGTGCGCGAGTCGTACATCGTGGCGAGGATCCCGTCGAGCTCCAGCTCCGGGTTGAGCCGTTCCTGGACCTTCTCGATGGTCTCCGTCAGCAGCGCCACACCACGGAGGGCGAAGAACTCGCACTCCAGCGGCACGATCACCTTGTGCGCGGCCGTCAGGGCGTTCACCGTGAGCAGGCCGAGCGAGGGCTGACAGTCGATCACGATGTAGTCGTAGTCGGCCATGAGCGGCTTCAGGGCGCGCTGGAGCGTCGACTCGCGGGCGACCTCGGAGACCAGCTGGACCTCCGCCGCCGACAGGTCGATGTTGCTCGGCAGCAGGTCCATGTTGGGGACCGCGGTCTTCAGCAGGACCTCGTCGGCCGACATGCCCCGCTCCATGAGCAGGTTGTAGACCGTGAGGTCGAGCTCCATCGGGTTGACACCGAGTCCGACCGACAGCGCGCCCTGGGGGTCGAAGTCCACGAGGAGGACCCGGCGTCCGTACTCCGCCAGCGCCGCACCCAGGTTGATGGTCGACGTGGTCTTGCCGACGCCGCCCTTCTGGTTGCACATGGCGATGATCTTCGCCGGACCGTGGTCGGTCAGCGGCCCCGGAATGGGGAAGTACGGCAGCGGCCGTCCGGTCGGGCCGATGCGCTCGCGACGCTGGCGTGCCGCGTCGGGCGCGAGGGTGGCCGCGTACTCGGGGTCGGGCTCGTACTCCGCGTCGGGATCGTAGAAGTGCCCGTCGGGCAGTTCGTCGTAGTCGGCGAAGTGGTTGTGGGGCGCGCCACTTCCGTCGCCGGCCATGGCGTTCACGTGATGGCCATCCATGCTCTGGTGTGCTGACGGAGTCACGCCGGTCTGCTGGTGACTCCGGTTGGCTGCGAAGGTGCGCACCGCGACGGAGCCGACAGCCTCGAAACCCGCGGGAGCCTGGCCCCGCGCAGGGCTTCCTGGTTGACCACCCCCGGGAAGAAATGTCGACTCATTCACAAGTCGTCTTACCTCCTTGGTGACCAGGAAACTTCTAGACAAGGTCAGCGTGGCACCATGCCGACAGTCGGCGACTCTATGGCGTGTCGGGCGTCCGCAGCAACACAATCCGCCGGACCCGGCAGGATGTGTCGGCAATGAAACATCCCTCTGTCAAGGGCGTACGGGCGTCGCACAGCAGGTTTCACCGGTGTGCGAATCGGTCGAAGCGTTACGTTCGAGGCGAGTTGGCCGAGCGTAGCAAAGTGACCATACACACACCCGGCCGGACCTTGTCGGGCAAGGTCCGGCCGGGTGGGCGACGTTGACGATCCGTGATGGGGGTCCCCCCGATCGAGCGAAGCCGAGATTGGGGGAGTATCGCCTTTACGAAAAGGTGACTTAGCTGTTCACCGCGTCGATTCGGGTCAGCCGAGCAGCGAGTCCAGCTCGACGTGCTCCAGGCCGTGCGCCTCGGCGACCTCGCGGTAAACGACCTTGCCGTCGTGGGTGTTGAGACCCTTGGCGAGCGCCGGGTCGCGGCGCAGGGCCTCCACCCAGCCGCGGTTGGCCAGCTCCACGATGTACGGCAGCGTCGCGTTGGTCAGCGCGTAGGTCGAGGTGTTGGGCACCGCGCCCGGCATGTTGGCCACGCAGTAGAAGACCGAGTCGTGGACGTTGAAGGTCGGCTCGGCGTGCGTGGTGGGACGGGAGTCCTCGAAGCAGCCGCCCTGGTCGATCGCGATGTCGACAAGGACACTTCCGGGCTTCATCCGGGCCACCAGCTCGTTGGTGACCAGCTTCGGGGCCTTGGCGCCCGGGATGAGGACCGCGCCGATGACGAGGTCGGCGTCGAGCACGGCCTTCTCCAGCTCGAAGGCGTTGGACATGATCGCGCGGACCTTGGTGCCGAAGACCTTGTCGGCCTCGCGCAGCTTGTTGATGTCACGGTCGAGCAGCGTGACGTGGAAGCCCATGCCGACGGCGATCTGGGTGGCGTTCCAGCCGGAGACACCGCCGCCGATGACGACGGCCCGCGCCGGCTGGGTGCCGGGGACACCGCCGGGGAGCACACCGCGGCCGCCGACCGAGCGCATCAGGTGGTAGGCGCCGACCTGCGGGGCCAGCCGGCCCGCGACCTCGGACATCGGGGCGAGCAGCGGCAGCGCGCGGGAGGGCAGCTCGACCGTCTCGTAGGCGATGGCGGTGGTGCCGGACTCTATGAGGGCGTCCGTGCATTCCTTGGAGGCGGCCAGGTGCAGGTAGGTGAAGAGCGTCTGGTCCTTGCGGAGCCGGTGGTACTCCTCGGCGATGGGCTCCTTGACCTTCAGCAGCAGGTCGGCGGTGGCCCACACCTCGTCGGCGGTGTCCAGGATGACGGCACCGGCGGCGGTGTACTCGGCGTCCGGGATCGAGGAGCCGAGACCGGCGCCGCGCTCGATGACGACCTGGTGGCCGTTGCGCACCAGCTCGTGCACACCGGCGGGGGTGATGGCCACCCGGAACTCGTTGTTCTTGACCTCGCGGGGGATGCCGACCTTCACGTCGATCACGGTCCTTGGCTCAGAGGGTGTGGGGCATAGCAAGACATACCCGTGCATGCGGGGGCACACCGGGAGACACCGCGGAGAAGGTGCGGCAGAGCCAGTCTAATGAAGGTGTTCCCGCTGTCTAGCCTTTCATTGCATTAATCTTCAGCGGATGTACTGCGGATTTCGCAGGCGTTAGCTCGCTGTAGCGTCGTCTTCTGACTCCGACTCCTCTTCCGGGAACTCTTCACCCAGCATGCGCTCGGCCGCCCCGCGGTGCAGTCGAGCCGCGGCGGAGTCGCCGAGATGCTCCAGGGTGTCGGCCATGCGCAGGTGCAGCGCGGCCTGGAGCCGGACGTCGTCGGCGTGCCGCGCCCACTCGACCGCCTCCTGGCAGGTGTGCAGCGACTCCTCGGGCCGGCCCGCGTACTCCTGGACCCGCGCCAGCTCGCTCAACGCCCTTGCCTGGGCGGCGACATCGCCGGTGCGGCGGTGTCCGGCGACCGCGGCCCGCCAGTTGCGCTGCGCCTCGCCGTAGCGGCCGGCGAAGGTGTGCGCGGCGCCGATCCGGCCGTACAGCCGGGCCGCGTCGGCGCGCTCGTCACGGGCCAGCCGCTGGGCCAGGGCCCGGCCGAACCAGTCGGCGGCCCGGTCGTAGTCCGCGAGCTCCAGATGGGCACCGCCTACGGATTCCATCGCCCGGCCGGTCGCATACGGATCGTTCGCCTCGCGTCCCGCGTCCAGCGCGGCCCGGTAGCGCGCCAGCGCCGCCTTGGTCCGGCCGGTCCGGGCGTCCAGGTCCCCGAGGTTCAGCAGGGCCGCTGCCCGCTCGCGGGGCAGGTTCCGGCGCTCGGCCACATCCAGGACCAGCGTGTGGATGCCGTACAGGTCACCGGCCGCCGCCTGGGTGCCGAAGTGCGCGACCATGGCCCGGACCAGCTGGGACATCAGCCGCCGGGCCAGGGTGTCCAGCTCCCCGTCGGCCACCGCGAGCCGGGCCGCGGCCAGCAGCGCGGGCCTGCGGATGCGCAGCCAGTCGGCCGCCGCACGGGGGCTGGGGAAGCGCAGGGAGCGCGGCATGCCGAGCAGCTTCTCGCGGGCCTGGGGGCTGTCGGTCTCGGTGATCGCGCGGCAGGACTGGAGCAGCCGCACGGTCCGCTCCAGCATCCGGGCGCGGGCCAGCTGGAGCTCGGCGGGGCGGTCCTGGGCCTCGGTGAGGGCCTTGAGCAGGGGGTGCAGACAACCGGGGACCTCGTACTGCGGCAGCGGGGACTCCACGGCACGCAGCAGGCCGAGGGCGACCAGTTCGTCCAGGGTGGTGCGGGCGCCGCTCACCGAGCAGCCGGCCAGCGCGGAGGCGGTGTGCGGGTCGATCAGGCCGGCCGGGGCGAGGCTGAGCAGCCGCAGCATCCGGGCCGCCGGGGCGGGCAGGGCGGCGTGGGTGAGCCGGAAGACCCGGGCCAGCGGGTTGCCTGCGGTGTCCTCGTCCAGCTCGGCGTGGACCTGCTTGGCGAGGTCGGCGACGGCCGCCTTGGGCCGGGCCGCGAGCCATCCGCCGGCCAGCATCAGCGCGGCGGGCTGGGCCTGGCACTCCTCGACCAGGCCCTCGGCGGCGCGCGGGTCCACGGTGATCCGGACCGACCCCGCGTAGCCGGCCAGCAGTTCCACCGCCGACTTGGTGTCCAGGCCGCCCAGCGTGCAGGGGCGGACGTCGGAGATCCCGGTGAGGGGCCCCGCGGAGACGGCGACGACCAGACAGGCCGGGGAGTCGGGCAGCAGCGCGTCCACCTGGTCCGCGGTGGCCGCGTCGTCGAGCAGCAGCAGGACCCTGCGGCCGGCGAGGGCCTCGCGCAGCGCGGCCGTGAGGTCCTCCTCGTCGGCACCGGGCGGCGCCGGCAGATCCAGGGCGGCGAGGAGGTCACGGACGACGGAGTCGACGGGGACGGGGGTGCCGTCGGGCTCGCCGAGCCGGGCGCGCAGCACGCCGTCGCGGTAACGGTCGGCGACCTGCCGTACGAGTTCCTCGGCGAGAGCGGTGCGGCCGGAGCCGGGCCGGCCGGCGATGAGCAGCACCCGGGCGCGCGGCGCCTTCTTGCCCGAGAGGGTGTCCAGGCCCGCCCGCTCGATGTCGGCGAGCAGCTCCTTCAACTCCCGTGTCCGGCCCAGGAATTGACCGTCGGCCGACAACTGAACGGCGCCTGTGTCCACCGCCTGATCCGTCACGGGCCACGCTCCCGTCCCACACCGCACGCGCAAGCCCGCCGGGATTCCGGTACGGGCGTGTTTCAGAGCCTAGTTCACGCTCTGCTACGACCCGTGTGGAGCGCGGCGGCGACATCCCCCGATCGGATCAGCCGATGGTCACACCACCGACACCGGTGCGGGGCCGGGCGTGGAAGGGACCCGGAGCCGGGCCCGCAAGAGACCCGGAGCCGAGCCGGGAAGGGACCCGGAGTCAGGCCTGGAAGGGCCGCGCGGGCCAGGGCGCCTCGGCCGGACGCAGTGCCTCAAGGCCGTCACCCGCACGGGCGGCGACCAGCGAAAGCACGCCCACCACCAGGCAGTTGTTGTGCAGCTCGCCCGCGAGCACACCCCGGACCAGTTCGGTCAGCGGGACCCGCGCGTGCTCCATGTCCGCCTCCTCGTCCTCGGTCTCGAAGCGCGCGCCCTCGGCCTCGGACAGATCACGGGCGAGGAAGATCCGCACGGCCTCGTCGCAGCCGCCGGCCGTGGTGTAGACGTCGGTCAGCACCCGCCAGTCCTCGGCCTTGACGTGCGCCTCCTCGTACAGCTCCCGCTGGGCCGCGTGCAGCGGGTTCTCACCGGGGATGTCGAGCAGCCCCGCGGGGATCTCCCACAGCTTGTGCCGCACCGGGTGCCGGTACTGCTTGATCAGCAGGACCCGGTCCCGGTCGTCCAGGGCGAGGACGGCGACCGAACCCGGGTGGACCTGGTAGTCGCGGCGGACGACTCCGCCGCCGGGCATGACCACCTCGTCCGTGCGGACGGAGGTCTTGTTGCCCACGAACGGGGTCTCCGTCGCACGGATCTCCCACTCCTCCGGGGTGTCCTTGATCGTCATGCCCTGCCCTTCCCCACCTGTAGAAACCGGGGTGCGCGCGTCCTGAACGCGCACACCCCGGTCACCGTAACAACCCTTGTGTCACTTACCCGTCTTGCGCTCGACGGCCGCCTTCACCAGACCCGCGAACAGCGGGTGGGGGCGGGTCGGACGCGAGCGCAGCTCGGGGTGCGCCTGGGTCGCCACCAGGTAGGGGTGGACGTCCCGCGGGTACTCGACGTACTCGACGAGCTTGCCGTCCGGCGAGGTGCCGGAGAACAGGATGCCCGCCTTCTTCTCCAGCTCCGCGCGGTAGGCGTTGTTCACCTCGTAGCGGTGGCGGTGCCGCTCCTCGACGTACTCCTTGCCGTCGTAGACCTCGCGGACGATGGAGCCCTCGGCCAGCTTGGCCGGGTACATGCCCAGGCGCATCGTGCCGCCCATGTCGCCCTCGCCGGCCACGATGTCCAGCTGCTCGGCCATCGTGGAGATGACCGGGTGGCCGGTGGCGGGGTCGAACTCGGTGGAGTTGGCGTCGGAGATGCCGGCCAGGTTGCGGGCCGCCTCGACCACGATGCACTGCAGGCCCAGGCAGAGGCCGAGCAGCGGGATCTTGTTCTCGCGGGCGAACTTGATCGCGCCGACCTTGCCGAGCACACCGCGGTCGCCGAAGCCGCCCGGAATGCAGATGCCGTCGACGTCACCGAGCTGCGCCTTGGCGCCGGCCGGGGTCTTGCAGTCGTCGGAGGTGACCCACTTGATCTTCACCCGGGCCTTGTTGGCGAAGCCGCCGGCGCGCAGCGCCTCGGTGACCGAGAGGTAGGCGTCGGGCAGGTCGATGTACTTGCCGACCAGGGCCAGGGTGATCTCGTGGTCGGGGTTGTGGACGCGGTCGAGCAGGTCGTCCCAGGTCGTCCAGTCCACGTCCCGGAAGGGCAGGTCCAGCTTGCGGACGACGTAGGCGTCCAGGCCCTCGCCGTGCACGGTCTTCGGGATGTCGTAGATCGAGCGGGCGTCGGGGCAGGCCACCACGGCGGCCTCGTCGACGTCGCACATCAGCGAGATCTTCCGCTTGATGGCGGTGGGGACCTCGCGGTCGCAGCGGAGCACGATGGCGTCCGGCTGGATACCGATGTTGCGCAGCGCGGCGACGGAGTGCTGGGTCGGCTTGGTCTTCAGCTCGCCCGAGGGGCCGATGTACGGCAGGAGCGAGATGTGGACGACGAAGACGTTGTCCCGGCCGACCTCGTGGCGCACCTGGCGGACGGTCTCCAGGAACGGCAGCGACTCGATGTCGCCGACCGTGCCGCCGACCTCCGTGATGACCACGTCGACCTCGTCGGTCGCCATACGCCGGATGCGGTGCTTGATCTCGTTGGTGATGTGCGGGATGACCTGCACGGTGTCGCCCAGGTACTCGCCGCGCCGCTCCTTGGCGATGACGGTCGAGTAGACCTGTCCTGTAGTGACATTGGCGGAGCCGTCCAAGTCACGGTCGAGGAAGCGCTCGTAATGTCCGATGTCCAGATCCGTCTCGGCGCCGTCGTTGGTGACGAACACCTCACCGTGCTGGAAGGGGTTCATCGTGCCGGGGTCGACGTTCAGGTACGGGTCGAGCTTTTGCATCACGACGCGCAGGCCCCGCGCCTTGAGCAGCATGCCCAGGCTGGAGGCGGTGAGGCCCTTGCCGAGCGAGGAGGCGACACCCCCGGTGACGAAGATGTGCTTGGTCGTCGTGGCTTTGCTGTTTCGGAAAGCAGCGGGGGTCATGGCCAAGGCGGGGCTCCCGTGGTCGCGGTCTGGGGTGCGGTCCGGCGTTCCCACCGGGGATTCCGGAGGCGCCGTCGCTGCGGTTCGGGGGTTTTTCTCCCACCGGTCCACGGGCTACCAGGGTATCAGCGCCTCGGGGCGATGGCTTCCGGCCACGCTCCGCACACGCGTCGGCACACACCCGCACGGGCGCACCGGTTCCTCACCCGTTGCTCACCCGTTCGGCCCACCCGCGTTGCCCGGAGCGGCACGCAGATCATCTACGTGCGTCGTATCCTCGTCGGACACTCACTGCCGAGCCGGACCGGCAAGACGGCACCACCCCAGCCCGTACGACCGGAACGACGCGAGCTCGTCAGTTCGTTGAGCGACGAAGGACGTTTTGCCTCAGGGCGGAGCGGCTGCTTTGCTTCACCGCTCGACGACGCTTTACAACGACCCCTTGACCGCACTAGCGACCGCCCCCATTCCCGCGGGGGTGACGTGGCCGTTCGACTGGAGTTGCACGTGGCCGGGCGCATCGAAGACTACGCACTCATCGGAGACATGCAGACCGCGGCGCTGGTCTGCCGGGACGGCACAGTGGACTGGCTGTGCCTGCCCCGCTTCGACTCGCACGCCATCTTCGCCGGTCTGCTGGGCACCGAGGAGCACGGCTTCTGGCGGCTCGGACCGGCCCACGCGGCCGACGCGGAGCCGCCGACCGCGGCCCGGCGCAGCTACCGCGGGGACTCGCTGATCCTGGAGTCCGAGTGGGACACCCCGCGCGGCACGGTCCGGGTCATCGACTTCATGCCCCCGCGCGACGGCGCCCCGCAGCTGATCCGCATCGTGGAGGGCGTCTCCGGCCGGGTCCGGATGCGCTCGGCCCTGCGGATGCGGTTCTCCTACGGCCGGGTCGTGCCGTGGGTCCACAAGCACGAGGGCCGTACGGTGGCCGTCGCCGGCCCGGACTCGGTCTGGTTCGACACCGACCGCGAGACCTACGGCAAGTCGCTGACGACGTACTCGGACTTCACCGTCGCCCCCGGCGACCGGATCGCCTTCACCATCTCCTGGCAGCCCTCGCACCACCAGCCGCCGCCGCTGCCGGAGCCCGAGCAGTCGCTGGCGGCGACCGAGGAATTCTGGCGCGAGTGGGTCGAGCACTGCACGTACCACGGCCCCTACCGCGAGGCCGTGGTCCGCTCGCTGATCACGCTGAAGGCGCTGACCTACGCGCCCACCGGCGGCATCGTGGCGGCGCCCACGACCTCGCTGCCGGAGGAGATCGGCGGCGTCCGCAACTGGGACTACCGCTACACCTGGCTGCGGGACGCGGCGATCACCCTCTCCTCGCTGCTGCGCACCGGCTACCGCGACGAGGCCCGCGCCTGGCGCGAGTGGCTGCTGCGGGCGGTCGCGGGCGACCCGGAGAACCTCCAGATCATGTACGGCATCGCCGGTGAGCGCGAGCTGGGCGAGGCGGAGCTGGACTGGCTGCCCGGCTACGAGAACTCGGCGCCGGTCCGGGTCGGCAACGGCGCCGCCCACCAGCTCCAGCTGGACGTCTACGGCGAGGTCACCGAGGCCCTGCACCTCGGGCACATGACCGGTCTCGCCCGCAACGACTACGCCTCGGTGCTCCAGCTGAAGCTCATCCGCTACCTGGAGGACCACTGGAACGAGCCGGACGAGGGCATCTGGGAGGTCCGCGGACCCCGCCGCCACTTCGTGCACTCCAAGGTCATGGCCTGGGTCGCGGTGGACCGCACCATCAAGCTCATCGAGTCCGGGGACGCGGACGGCCCGCTGGAGCGCTGGCGCGAACTGCGCGACGACATCCACCGGGACGTGTGCGAGAAGGGCTACGACAAGGAGCGCAACACCTTCACCCAGTCCTACGGCTCCCGCGAGCTGGACGCCTCCCTGCTGCTGATCCCGCAGATGGGCTTCCTGCCGCCGGACGACAAGCGGGTCATCGGCACCATCGAGGCGATCCAGCGCGAACTGTCCACTCCGGACGGGTTCATCCTGCGCTACCCGACGCAGGGCGAGGCCGAGGGCGTCGACGGACTGCCCGGTGACGAGGGCGCGTTCCTCGCCTGCTCCTTCTGGATGGCCGACGACCTGGCGATGATCGGGCGCGTCGACGAGGCCCGCAAGCTGTTCGAGAAGCTGCTGTCGCTCCGCAACGACCTCGGTCTGCTGGCCGAGGAGTGGGACCCGCACCTCCAGCGCCAGGTCGGCAACTTCCCGCAGGCGTTCAGCCACGTCCCCCTGATCGACACGGCCCTGCGCCTGACGGCCTCGGGGGCGTACGGCGGCTGAACGAGCCCTCGTGGGCGGGCCCGCCTAGGCTGGAAGCAGACACTTCCCCCTTCCGGAAAGGGGGCCGCCATGGCTTCCCTCTCGAAGGCGGGCGCGGCCCTTGCCGCGCTGCGCGAGGATCTCAGCGGCGATGTGTTCGCACCGGGGGACCCGGGCTACGACGAGGCCCGGGTCGTCTTCAACGCGATGATCGACCGGCGTCCCGCGGTCATCGCGCAGTGCGTGGACGAGGCCGACGTGGTGCGCTCGGTGCGGTTCGCCCGGGACCTGGACCTGCCGATCGCGGTGCGCGGCGGCGGGCACAGCGTGGCCGGCATGGCACTGAACGACGGCGGAGTCGTCGTCGACCTGCGCCATATGCGGGCGGTCACCGTGGACCCCGGGGCCGAGGCGGTACGGGTGGCGGGCGGCGCCACGATGAGCGACCTGGACCGCGCCTGCCAGGAGCACGCCCTGGCCACCACCGGCGGCCGGGTCTCCACCACCGGGGTCGGCGGCTTCGTCCTCGGCGGCGGCTCCGGCTGGCTGGAGCGGTGGAGCGGGCTCGCCGCCGACAACCTGCTCGCCGCCGAGCTGGTCACCGCGGACGGCCGTAGGGTGAGGGCGAGCGCGGACGAGAACGCGGAGCTGTTCTGGGCGCTGCACGGCGGCGGCGGCAACTTCGGCGTGGCGACCTCCCTCACCCTGAAGCTGCACGAACTGCCCGAGTTCGCCCTCGCCTTCCTGCTGTACCTGCCGGAGTACGGCGGCGAGGTCGTGCGCACCTTCCGCGACCTGATGGCGGTGGCACCGAACGAGGCGGGCGGCGGCGTCCTCTACGTCACCGGGCCGCCCGAGGAGTTCTGCCCGCCGCACCTCCAGGGCCGGCTGCTCTGCGCGGCGCTGCTGACGTACGCGGGCGGCGAGGCGGACCTGCGCAAGCTCGCCGAGCCGATGCTGGCGCTGCCGCACGAGGCGGAGATGGTCGGGGCGATGCCGTACGTCGAGGCGCAGTGCATGCTGGACGATCCGCCGGGGATGCGGAACTACTGGTCGGCGGAGTACCTGACGGGTCTGCCGGACCCGTACGTCGACGTGTTCTGCGCCCGGGCGGAGGACATGCCCGTGCCGTCCGGGACGATCCACGTGGTGTTCCCGCTGGGCGGTGCCGTCGCCGACGGTCCGCACGAGTACCCCGTCCCCTACCGGGACGCGAGCTGGGGCACCCATCCGTTCGGCATGTGGGAGGACGCGGCCGACGACGAGCGCTGCATCCAGTGGGTCAGGAACGTCCGCGCCGACGCGCGGCCCTGGAGCACGGGCGCGGTGTACCTCAACTTCATCGGCGCGGAGGGCCCGGAGCGGGTGATCGCCGGGGTGGGCGCCGAGAACCACCGGCGGCTGGAACGGGTCAAGCGGGAGTACGACCCGGACAACGTGTTCCGCTTCAACCACAACATCAGGCCCCGCTGAGCCCGGTGCACACCGGCCGGTCCGCCCGGGATGATCGTTTCCTTGACCGGGGCGAGATGTCCCGGGGTGACGGACACGGGTAGCGTCCGGCTCATGGACAGCGGCAGGGACAGCAGATTCGACACCCAGGGCGCCGGCATCACCGTGCAGCGGGCACTGGAGCTGCCCGGCCTGCGCGGCGGGCTCCCGGAGATCCTGGCGGGCGCGGACCGGCTGGGGCGCACCGTGCGCTGGGTGCACGCCGGCGAGGTGCCGAACATCGCCTCGCTGCTCAAGGGCGGCGAGCTGCTGCTGACCACCGGCTACGGCCTCGGCACCCGTCCGGCCGAACAGCGCGCGTTCGTGCGCACCCTGGCCGAGCGCGGGATCGCCGCCCTGGTGGTGGAGCTGGGCCCGCGTTTCGCCCGGCTGCCCGCCGCGCTCGTGGACACGGCGCGGGCGACCGGTCTGCCGCTGGTGCAACTGCACCGCGAGGTGCCGTTCGTGACGGTCACCGAGGAGATCCACACCGAGATCGTCAACGGCCACTACGCGCTCCTCCAGCGTGCCGAGGAGGTGCACCGCCGCTGCACGGAAGCCCTGTTGGGCGGCGGGGGCATCCCCCAGGTGCTGGGCATCCTCGCCGATTTCTGCGGCAACCCGGTCTTCCTGGAGACGGCCGACGGCCAGCTGCTGTACGCCGCCGGGTCGGGACCGGAGAACGCCGATCCGCTCCAGGTGTGGGAGGGGCTGCGCGGCCCGCACAAGGACGCGCCGCCACCGCCGGCCGGCTCGGTGCTGGTGGACGTGCCGGGCGGCGGTCCGGGCGCCGGGTCGGTGCGGGCCCGGCTGGTGCTGCTGCCGGTGCGGGCGCCGCTGGCTCCGGTGCACCGGATCGCGGCCGAACGGGCCGCGGGCATCCTCGCCGTGGTGCTGATGCAGGCGCGTCAGGAGGAGGAGCTGGCGGCCCGCGGCCGCGGTGACTTCCTCACCGACCTCGCCGAGGGCCGGATCACCGCGGAGGACGCGCCCGCCCAGGCGCGGGTGCTGGGGTTCAAGCCGGGCGAGGGCCCGCTGCTGCCGGTGGTGATGCGGCTGGGTGACGCACTCGCCCCGGGCGGCGGCTGGGCGGTGCTGGCGCGGGCGGTCGCCGAGGAGCTGGCGTCGGTGGGCGTTCCGGTCCTGCTGGGCGTACGGCCCGTCGAGGGCCGGGTGCCGCTGCTGCTGGGCCTGCGCACGGAGTCGGAGCGGCCGACGGTCGCCGACCGGGTCGCGGCGGCCCTGCGCGCCGGAGTGGAGCGGGCCGGGATGCAGCGGCCCGGGGCGCTGCCGCCGGTCGTCGTGGTCGGGGTCGCGGGCGGCTGGGCGGCGGCCTCGGCGAGCCTCAGGCACGCGGCGGAGACCGCGACCGCGGCGCAGGGCCTCACCGACCGGCCCTGGTACGACGCCCGGCGCCTCGACATCGACCTGCTGCTGTGGCGGCTGCGCGACCACCCCGACCTCGCCGCGTTCGTGGACCGGGCGATCGGTCCGCTGCGCGACCACGACGTGCGCTCCAAGCCGCCGCTGCTGCCGACCCTCCAGACCTATCTGGCGCACGCGGGACGCAAGGCGGAGACGGCCCGCGAACTCCATCTGAACCGGCAGACCCTCTACAACCGCCTCGCCCGGATCGGCGAGTTGCTCGGCACCGACCTCGACGACCCGCAGACGGTACTGGCGTTGAGCCTGGCCCTGCGGGCCCGCCGGCACCTGCCCTGAGCCGTGTTCCGCAGGCCCTAGATCAGGGGTCTGCGGACCTGGGTCAACTCGTCGTAGACGCTGAGGACTTGGGCGACCGTCTCGTCCTCGGTTGGCCAGGTCGCGGCCTGGCGCGCGCCCCGTTCCCGGAGCCGTTCGCACCGCTCCGGGTCGCCGAGCAGCCGGACGACGGCGTCGGCGAGGGCCCCGGGACGGCCGTAGGGGACGAGTTCGGCGGCGTCGCCGACGAGTTCGGGCACTCCCCCGACCTCGGTCGCGACGAGCGGCACCCGGGCGCGGAGCGCCTCCTGGGCGAGCACGGACCGCGCCTCCCACCGGCTGGGCAGCAGGGCGAGGTCGGCCGCGGCGAGCAGTTCGCGCACGTCGTCACGGTGTCCGACGAGCCGTACGGGCAGCTCCTCGTCCTCGATGCGGCCCTGGAGTTCGCCGCGCAGCGGGCCCTCGCCCGCGATGACGAGGAGGGGCAGCGGATCGAGCCGGCGCCAGGAGCGCGCGGCGTCCAGCAGCACGTCGTAGCCGCGATGCCGGTCCAGAGAGCCGACGGCGATCAGCAACGGGCGTGCCATCGCGCCGAGTTCGGCCCGGACCTTGAGCCGGGTCCCGTCGCCCTCCTCGTGGTCGCCCTCGGGCGCCCGGCGCGGCCTCGGCAGTGACACCGCGGCCAGCCGCGCGTCCCGCGCGCCGGTGCGGCGGGCCCGGTCGACCAGCGCGGAGGTGGTGCCGAGCACCACGGCGGCGGTCTTGACGACCCGCCTCTCCAGCAGCCGTACGAGGTGGGCGCGGGCGCCCTCGGCGAACGCCCGGTCGTGCCAGGTGACGACGAGGGGGGTGCGCCGGCCGCTGAGGGCGAGCACCGCGCGGAAGGAGGCGTGCAGCCCGTGCGCGTGCACCAGGTCGGCGTCGGCGCAGGCCGCCCGGAGCGCGGCCACCGCCCCGGGGTCACTGCTGCGCGGCACGTGCACGTGTTCGGCACCGGCCCCGGTGAAGTCGTAGAGGTGATCCGCCTCCGCGGGGGCGCACACCGTGACCCGCACGCCCCTCGCGACCAGGCCCGAGGTCAGCGAGCGCACGTGCACGCTGCTGCCGGCGTTGCCGCCGCCCAGCACCTGCACGGTGCGCAGCGGCGACTGGCCGTGCGGTGAGTGGCTGCTCACGGGGGTCACGTGGCCGTGCTCCTGGTTCGGGGGTCGGGCGGTCACGAAGAAAGTACAGAAGGATCGGGCGGAGGGGGTGAACCGCGACGGTCCCTGCGCGTGCGTCATGCACCCTCAAGGATGCCAGGACGCACGGGTGTTCCGGGAACGGGCAGGTGGCCGGGTCCGGCGCACGACACGGGCCGCCCCGGCGGCCACTCACCCGGTTGGGTGAAGATCGGTACGACGGACACCCCGGGGGCGCGACCTCGGCCCGCGCGACCGCTCGCCGTTCACCGCCCGAGCGACCGTGCCGCCTCACTCACCCGGTCCCCGCACACCGTCGCGGCGACCAGCGCGGCGGCGTGCGCGAGGAGTCCGGCGCGCCCGTTGCCCACCACGACGGCGGCGCCGAGGGCCGCACCGAGCGCGTGGGCGCCCGTGTCTCCGAGCATGGACCGCTCGCCGAGGTCGTCCGGCAGGACGGCGGCGGCAGCGGCGGCCGTCGCGGCGGACAACTCCCCCGCGGGCCCGCCCCGGAGCAGACCGGGTGCCGAGAGCGCGAGGACGGCGCCCGCGGCCCGGCCGGGCCGTACGTCCAGCAGGTTGACGAAGTGCGCGCCGCCCGCGATCACCACCGCGGCGAGCGCCCGGTCCACCGCGCGCTCCCCGAGCAGTGCGCCCGCGACCAGCGCGGCCGCTCCCACCCCGAACAACTTGACCGCCCCGCTGGTCACTTCGCCGTCCCGCAGCGCGCCGAGGTGGGCCCGGAACCCGCGCCGGGGATCGTCCGCCCCTGCCGCGTCGTCGTACGCCCCGCACGCTCCGGCGGCGAGCACGACGGCCCCCACCACGGGCCGGACCTGTCCGGTGCCGAGCGCGAGGGCCGCCGCGGCGGCGGGTCCGGCACAGAGGTCGACGGTCCGGCCGGCGTGGTTGGTCCGCTGCCAGCGGGCCCGGCCTCCCGGCGGGTTGGTCCGCAGGACGGCCGTCCCGGCACGGGCGACAAGGACGGTGAGGGCGGCGCGGAGGATCATCCGGCCACCCTACGCAGGGGCGGTGACGCCCCTCACCGTCCGCTCAGCCGTCGGCCCTCGCGGTCGCCAGCAGTTCCTCCGCGTGCGCCCGCGCGGTCTCCGAGTCCTCCTGGCCGGCGAGCATCCGCGACAGCTCGCGGACCCGGTCCTCGCCCTCCAGCACCTTCACCCCGGAGCGCGTCACCGAACCGTCGTTGGTCTTCTCGACCAGCAACTGCCGGTCCGCGAACGCGGCGACCTGGGGCAGGTGCGTCACGACCACGACCTGGGCGGTCTTCGCGAGCCGCGCGAGGCGCCGCCCGATCTCGACCGCGGCCTTGCCGCCGACACCGGCGTCGACCTCGTCGAAGAGGTACGTGGGCACCGGGTCCGTGCCCGCGAAGACGACCTCGACGGCGAGCATCACGCGGGACAGCTCACCACCGGAGGCGCCCTTGGCGATGGGCCGCGGCGGTGCCCCGGGGTGCGGTGCCAGCAGCAGCTCCACCTCGTCGGCGCCCGACGGCCCGTAGGAGACCGTCCGCCCGTCGACCGGCACGCCCTCGGGGTCCTCGGTCTGCCGGATGTCGAAGGACACCCGCGCGTGCGGCATCGCCAGCGAGGCGAGTTCCGCGGTCACGGCGGCCGCGAACCGTTCCGCGGCCTCGGTCCGGGCGTCGGTCAGCGCCTGCGCGAGACCGCCCAGTTCGGCCCGCAGCCCGTCGCGCTCCGCGGTGAGTTCGTCGATCCGCTCGTCGTCGCCGTCCAGTTCGGTCAGGCGCGCGGCGCTCTCCTCCGACCAGGCGAGCACGGCAGCGACGTTCTCGCCGTACTTCCGGGTCAGCGCGGTGAGCGCCGCCCGCCGTTCCTCCACGGCGGCCAGCCGCAGCGGATCGGCGTCGAGGTCGTCGGCGTACCCGGCCAGCTCCCCGGCCACGTCCCCGAGCAGGATGCCGATCTCCCCGATCCGGTCGGCGAGCGCCGACAGCGCCGGATCGTGCGACCGTACGGCGTCCAGGGCCCGCTGCGCGCCCGCGACGAGCGTGGCGGCGTCGATGCCCTCGGGGTCCTCGGGGTTGCCCGCGAGCGCGGCGTGCGCGGCCGTGGCGGCCGAGGACAGTGCCTCGGCGTGCCCGAGCCGCTCCGCCTCCTCCGCGAGCTCCACGTCCTCCCCGGCCCGCGGTTCGACGCCCGCGATCTCGTCGAGCCCGAAGCGCAGCAGGTCGGCTTCCTGGGCCCGCTCACGCGCGCGCGTGGTGATCTCGTCCAGTTCCGCGGCGACGGCCCGCAGCCGCCGGTACGCCCCGGCGTACTTGGCGAGCGGCCCCGCGACGGCGTCGCCCGCGTACCGGTCGAGCGCCTGCCGCTGCCGGTTCAGCTTCAACAGGCCCTGCTGATCGGTCTGCCCGTGCACGGCCACCAGGTCGTCGGCGAGTTCGGCGAGGAGTCCGACCGGCACGCTGCGTCCGCCGACGTGGGCCCGTGAGCGTCCCTCGGCGGAGACGGTGCGGCTGATCAGCAGCGCCCCGTCGTCGAGTTCCGCCCCGGCCTCCTCGGCCCGTACGACCGCCGAGGTGCCCGGGGGCACGGTGACCCGTCCCTCGACCACCGCCTTCTCGGCGCCGATCCGCACCAGCGCCGCGTCGGCGCGCCCGCCGAGCAGCAGCCCGAGGCTGGTGACCACCATGGTCTTGCCCGCGCCCGTCTCACCCGTGACAGCGGTGAACCCGGGCGACAGCTCGACGACCGCGTCGTCGATGACTCCGAGCGACCGTATCCGCATCTCTTCCAGCACGGACAAGACCATACGAGGTACGCCACCCGATAAGCGAGGCACCCTGTCACCCAGGGGGGTGGTACCTCCTCCAGGACCGGTCCCCCAGGGGTCGCGCCCCAGCGGGCGCGCCCCAAAGGGGCGCGGGGAACTGCGCGACCAGCCACAGCCGACCCGCACCAGGCCGACGCCCCCGCACCACCCCTCCAGGGGCGCGGGGAACTGCGCGACAAGCCCCCACCGGCCCGCGCCCCGCCGAACCACCCCGGGCGTGGCCTAGTGAGGCGCCCCCCGCCACCCGGCCACGGGCAACGCGAACTTCGCGACGAGCCGATCCGTGAACGAGGCATGGTGCAGCCGAGCGAGCCGCACCGGCACCGCCCCCCGCCGCACCTCCACCCGCGCCCCCGGCGGCAACTCCACCGTCCGCCGCCCGTCGCACCACAGCACCCCCGGAGGGATGTGCGGCAGCACCTCCACCGCCAGCACCGAGTCCGGCGAGGTCACCAACGGCTTGGCGAACAGCGCGTGCGCGGAGATCGGCACCATCAGCAGCGCCTCCACCTCGGGCCACACCACGGGCCCGCCCGCGGAGAACGCGTAGGCCGTGGACCCGGTCGGCGTGGACAGCACGATCCCGTCGCACCCGAACCCGGTGACCGGCCGCCCGTCGATCTCCAGGACGACCTCCAGGAGCTTCTCCGCGCCGGCCTTCTGCACCGCCGCCTCGTTCAGCGCCCAGTCCGTGTGCACGATGTCACCGTTCTGGTGGACGACGACATCGACCGTCATCCGCTCCTCGACCTCGTACGCCTTGGTGACCACCCGGTCGACGACCTTGTCGAGGTCGTCCCGCTCGGCCTCCGCGAGGAAGCCCACGCGCCCCAGGTTGACGCCCAGCATCGGCACCCCGGACGCCCGCGCGAACTCCGCACCGCGCAGCAGCGTCCCGTCCCCGCCGAGCACGATCAGCAGCTCGCACCCGTCGAGGCACTGCGGGGTGGCCTCCTTGACCAGCTCCACGCTCTCCGGCAGCGGCAGGTCCGCGGCCTCCGCCTCCAGCACCCGCACCCCGATGCCGGACCGCAGCAGCCCCCTGACCACCAGCTCCGCGCTGCGGATCGCGGCCGGGCGGCCGGTGTGGGCCAGCAGGAAAACAGTTCGCGCTCGGTTCTGTGTCAACGCGGCCCCTCCGCCACTGCACGGTCAACGTCGGCCGGGTCCAGTTCCGGTGCCCCGGACCGCAGCCACAGAAAGTACTCGACATTCCCGGACGGACCCGGCAACGGACTGGCGGTGACCCCCCGTACACCGAGCCCCAGTTCGAAGGCCCGCCGGGCCACTTCCCGTACCGCCTCGGCCCGCAGTTCGGGACTGCGCACCACGCCCCCGCTGCCCAGCCGTTCCTTGCCCACCTCGAACTGCGGTTTCACCATCATCACCAGGTCGGCGTCCGGCGTCACGCACCGCGCGAGGGCGGGCAGCACCAGTCCGAGCGGGATGAAGGACAGATCCCCCACAACAAGATCCACAGGTTCCCCATCGATCGCCTCAAGCGTCAACTCCCGTACGTTCGTACGGTCCTTGACGGTGACGCGTTCATCGCTCCGCAGAGTCCAGGCGAGTTGTCCGTACCCGACGTCGACGGCGACCACGTGTGCGGCCCCCGCCCGCAGCAGTACGTCCGTGAACCCACCCGTCGACGCCCCCGCGTCCAGCGCCCGCCGCCCCCGCACCACGAGCCCCTGCGGGACGAACGCCTCCAGCGCGCCGGCCAGCTTGTGCCCGCCCCGCGACACGTACTCGGGGTCGCTGTCGTCGGTGAGGACGACGATCGCGGCCGCCGTCTCCACCTGTGTGGCCGGTTTGGTCGCGACGGTCCTGCCCACGGTGACCCGCCCGGCGGCGATCAGCTGGCTGGCGTGCTCGCGCGAGCGCGCCAGCTTCCGGCGGACCAGTTCCGCATCCAGACGGCGACGTGCGACTCCTGCCACGTTCGGTTCAGCTCCTACTGCCATACGGCGCATGTGATGGGTGGCCCGAAGGGCCTCGTTGAGGGGTGGTGGTCGGGTGACGGGTGGGAGCCGGAGGTCCCGGGCGGGCGTCGAGCGCGGTGAGCGCGTCGCGCAGCCCCCGGTGTACATCCTCGTACACCTCGACGTGTCCGTCCGTGTCGAGGTGGTCGGCGTCGCCCAGCCGCTCCAGCAGGGCGTCGACCTCGGCGTTGCCGGTGGGCGTGCGGGGCACGCCGAGGGGCGCGGGGGCCGCGGGGTCGTACTCGGGGCCGGCCGCCGCGGTCTCCCGCTCCGGGGCCTCCGCGTCGGGCAGTGGGTCGCTCATGCCCAGACGCTACCCCGAAGCGCTGCGGTACCGTCGGTCGCGATGGCCACGATCGAGGAGTGCCGCGCCGCACTCGAGAAGCTCTCGGACACCATGCAGCGGGCCGAGGGGGACGTCCGCACCGCGGCCGCCCTGGACCGCTCGGTGAGCTGCCACCTCACCGACCTGGACGTCACCTTCGCCGGCCGCCTCCGGGACGGCCGGATCCAGGTGCACGACACCGTGGCGGGGCCGCCGCGGGAGAAGGCCGAGATCAGACTCGCCATGACCGGCGACGACCTGGTGGCGCTGGTCGGCGGCGAGCTGCACTTCGCCAAGGCGTGGGGCTCCGGGCGGGTGAAACTGCACGCGGGCGTACGCGACCTGCTGCTGCTCAGAAAGCTCCTGTAGCCGTCCCCGCCCGGCCGTCCCCGCCCGGCCGTCCCCGCCCGGCCGTCCCCGCTCAGGATGCCTCCGCCGCCGCCGTCTTCCGTACCTCGGTACGCGGTGTGCGTGCCCTGCGCGCGGCCGGCACCACCAGCGGTGTCCCCGTCTCCGGGTCCTCGATGACCTGGCAGCGCAGCCCGAAGACCTCCTCGACCAGCCCGGCCGTGACGATGTCGTTCGGCGCGCCCTCCGCGATGACCTCGCCGCCCTTGAGGGCGATGAGGTGGGTGGCGTAGCGGGCCGCGTGGTTGAGGTCGTGCAGGACGGCGACGAGCGTGCGGCCCTGTTCCTCGTGGAGTTCCGCGCACAGGTCGAGCACGTCGATCTGGTGCTGGATGTCGAGGTAGGTGGTCGGCTCGTCGAGCAGCAGCAGCGGGGTCTGCTGGGCGAGCGCCATCGCGATCCACACGCGCTGGCGCTGGCCGCCGGAGAGTTCGTCGACATAGCGCTCGGCGAGTTCGGCGACCCCGGTCTGGCGCATCGACTCCTGCACCACCCGCTCGTCCTCGGCCGACCACTGGCGCAGGATGCCCTGGTGCGGGTACCGGCCGCGGCCGACGAGGTCGGCGACGGTGATGCCGTCGGGCGCGATGGAGGACTGCGGCAGCAGACCCAGCGTGCGCGCGACCTTCTTCGCCGGCATCGACTGGATGACCTGTCCGTCCAGCAGCACCCGGCCCTGGTCCGGCCTGAGCATCCGGGACAGGGCCCGCAGGAGCGTGGACTTGCCGCAGGCGTTCGGGCCGACGATCACCGTGAAGGAGTTGTCGGGGATCTCCACCGACAGGTGCTCGGCGATGACCCGCTGGTCATAGGCGAGGGTGACGTTCTCGGCGGACAGTCGGTTCACGGTGCTCCTCGTACTCCTCGTGCTCTGTGCGCTCCTGGGGGCGCTCTCGTTCGCGCGTCCGCTCATATCCGGCCCGCCCTGCGCTCGGTGACCAGCAGCCACAGCAGGTAGACACCGCCGACGACACCGGTGACCACCCCCACGGGCATCTGGTCGGCGCCGAAGACGCGCTGCGAGACCCAGTCGGCCGCGACCAGCAGCGCGGCGCCCATGCACATCGAGGGCAGCAGGTTCGCACCGGGCGAGCGGGTCAGCCGCCGAGCGAGCTGGGGGGCGATCAGCGCGACGAAGCTGACGGGTCCGGCGGCGGCGGTGGCGGCCGCGGTCAGCAGTACGGCGGACACCAGCAGGAAGGCCCGTACCCGCTCCACGCGCACGCCGAGGGCGTGGGAGACGTCGTCGCCCATCTCCATCATCCGCAGCCCGCGCGCGTTGCCGAGCACCAGCGGTACGAGCAGCGCGCACAGCCCGAGCAGCGGCCAGACCTGGGCCCAGTCCCGGCCGCTGAGCGAGCCGGTCATCCAGACCACCGAGCGGGCCGCGTCGACGATGTCGGACACGGTCAGCAGATAGCCGTTGACCGCGGTGAGGATCGCGGACATGCCGATGCCGACCAGGACGAGCCGGTAACCGTGCACTCCCTGTCTCCAGGCGAGCAGATAGATGGCGAGGCCGGTGACGAGGCCGCCGACGAGCGCGCCGACGGTGACCTCCGTCGCGCTGCCGGAGAACAGCACGATCATGGTGAGCGCGCCGGCCGTGGCGCCCTGGCCGAGGCCCAGGATGTCCGGGCTGCCCAGCGGGTTGCGGGAGATGGCCTGGAACAGGGCGCCGCCCAGCCCCAGCGAGGCACCCACCAGCAGTCCGACCAGGACCCGGGGCAGCCGCAGCTCGTTGACGATGAACTCCTGGCCCGGATCGCCGTTCCCGGCCAGCGTGCTCAGCACGTCGCCCGCCGAGATAGGGAAGTCACCGGTGCCGATCAACACCACGCTCGCGGCGAGCGCGGCCAGCAGCAGCAGGACCACGACGGTCAGGGCGCGGACGTCGAAACGGAACGAGAGACCGCCCGGGGTCCGCACCGTACGGTTGGTCTTCACAGCTGGGCCGTCCTCCGCCGTCGTACGAGCAGGATGAACACCGGGCCGCCGATGATCGCGGTGATGATGCCGACCTGGAGCTCCGAGGGCCGGGCGACGATCCGGCCGATGACATCGGCGCCGAGCAGCAGCACGGGCGACAGCAGGCCCGCGAACGGCAGGATCCAGCGCAGATCGGGGCCGGTGAACGACCGCACGACGTGCGGCACCATCAGACCGACGAAGACGATCGGCCCGCAGGCGGCGGTCGCGGCCCCGCACAGCACGGTGGCGGCGAGCATGGACAGCGCCCGGGTGCGGTTGAGGTGGGCGCCGAGCGCCTTGGCGGTGTCGTCGCCCATGGACATGGCGTTCAGCGGACGGGCCAGCAGCAGGGCGAGGACCATGCCCACCAGCAGGAACGGCAGCACCTGCCGGATGGTGGTGAAGGTCGCCGAGGACAGGCTGCCCACGGTCCAGAAGCGCATCCGGCCGAGCGCCGCCTGGTCCGAGATCATCACGGCCTGGAGGTAGCCGTAGAGCGCGGCGCTGATCGCGGTGCCGGCGAGCGCGAGCCGCACCGGCGTCGCGCCCCGGCTGCCGCCGAGGAACCAGACCAGGGCGCCGACCGCCGCCGCGCCACCGAAGGCGAACCAGATGTAGCCGCTCACCGAAGTGACACCCAAGAAGGTGATCGCGGTGACGACCGCGGCGGAGGCACCGGCGTTGATGCCGAGCAGTCCGGGATCGGCCAGCGGATTGCGGGTCAGCGCCTGGAGGACGGCTCCGGCCAGGCCGAGCGCGGCACCGGCGAGCAGCCCCAGCACCGTGCGCGAGAGCCGCTCGTCGACGACGACGTCGCCGTACGTGCCCGTGTCCTGGAACAGGCCGTGCCAGACCTGGTCCAGGGAGAGGTCCTTCGCGCCGATCGCGATGCTCGCCATCGCGACGAGCACCAGCAGCACCGCGGAGGCGAGGAGCCCGAGGGGGCGTATCGCCCGGCGTTTCGGGGGCGCGGGGGCGGCTTCCGCGCGCTGTTCGGTAGGACTGTCGACCAACACGCGGTTAGGTTAGCCTACCCTCGCAATTCCCCCGAAAGCCGAGGTGGCGTCAGGTCACCCGAGGTCACCCGAGGTCGCACCGGCCACTCCGGGACTCACAGACCCAGCCGGGCCAGCGCCTTCCCCGCGTCCAGCCGGCACACACCGTCCCCGGCCGCCGTCCACGCGGCGGCACACAGCGCCCGCAGCCCGTCCAGCGCGTCACCGTCACCCGACAGCTCCAGCCGCTCCGCCCCGGCCGTGGCGGTCCAGCCACCGCACCGGAACCCCTCGCCCTCCGCGGCGACCTCCGGCTGCCCGGTCAGCAACCCCCGCAGATCGGCGTCCACATACGTCGGCCGGTGCTGCGGCGGCGCCGCGAGCAGCTGCGCGCCGTCCGTGACCCCGGTCAGCACCAGCAGCGAGTCGACCCCGCCGTTGAACGCGCCCTCGATGTCCGTGTCCAGCCGGTCCCCGACCACCAGCGGCCGCCGGGCGCCGGTCCGCAGAATCGTCTCCCGGTGCATCGGCGGCAGCGGCTTGCCCGCCACCTGCGGCTCGGCACCGGTCGCGATCCGCACGACCTCCACGGCGGCGCCGTTGCCGGGCGCGATGCCGCGCGCGCTCGGAATCGTCAGATCGGTGTTGGACGCGAACCACGGCACCCCGCGCGCGACGGCGTACGACGCCTCGGCGAACCGCCCCCACGCCAGGTCGGGCCCGCCGTACCCCTGTACGACCGCCACCGGGTCGTCGTCCGCCGACTCCACCGGCTCCAGCCCGCGCTCGCGCAGCGCCACCCGCAGCCCCTCACCGCCGATGACGAGCACCCGGGCACCGGCCGGCACCTGCTCACTGATCAGCCGGGCCACGGCCTGCGCCGAGGTGATGACGTCGTCGGCGTCCGTCGGTATGCCCAGTTCCGTCAGATGCTCCGCGACGGTGTCCGGCGTCCGCAGGGCGTTGTTGGTGACGTACGCGAGGTGCATCCCGCCGTCCCGCGCGGTGGCCAGCGACTCCACGGCGTGCGCGATCGCCTCGCCGCCCGCGTACACCACTCCGTCCAGGTCGAGCAGCGCCGTGTCGTACGCCTCGCTCAGGCCCCGGTCACTGCCGTCCGGGCCGGTCCTGACGCTCTGGCTCATTCCGCATCGCTCCTCGTTCGACGGCTTTCCCCCGATCATCCCGCATGCCACCGACACACGTACGATGCCGGGATGAACACAGCAGGTCACTCGGAAGCAACGACGCGCCGGGGCCTCGAACTCACCCCGTTCCGAGGCCTGCGCTACGACCCCGACCGGGTCGGCAGTCTGGCGGCCGTGACATCCCCGCCCTACGACGTCGTCGTCCGCCCCGACGGCCTGCACCAGCTCCAGGACGCCGACCCGCACAACATCGTCCGGCTGATCCTCCCGCAGGCGGTCACCCCGAGCACCCGCAACGAACAGGCCGCCCAGACCCTGCGCCGCTGGCTCTCCGAGGGCGTCCTGACCGCCGACGACGAACCCGCTCTGTACGTGTACGAACAGAGCGGCCCGGA
Source organism: Streptomyces sp. NPDC048002 (assembly GCF_040653275.1). Taxonomy (NCBI): domain Bacteria; kingdom Bacillati; phylum Actinomycetota; class Actinomycetes; order Kitasatosporales; family Streptomycetaceae; genus Streptomyces; species Streptomyces sp. NPDC048002. The sequence continues at coordinate 67,569 of NZ_JBEZNL010000042.1, forward strand.
CGGGCTGCTCCAGCGCGGCGTCATCGGCGCCCTGCTCCTCTCCGACCCCGCGGAGCACATCGTCCTCCCGCACGAGGACGTGATGCCGCACGTCGTCGCCGACCGCGCGGCCCTCATGCGCGCCACCTCGGCGAACCTGGAACCCCTCCTGCTCACCTACCGGGGCAACGGATCGGCCGCCGACACCTCCGCCGTCATCGAACGCGTCGTCGAGGAGCGGCCGCTGCTGGCCACCACCACCGAGGACGGCTTCCGCCACCGTCTGTGGGCGGTCACCGCCCCCGAGGACCTGGTCCGCATCCAGTCCGACCTCGCCCACCACCAGGCCCTCATCGCCGACGGCCACCACCGCTGGGCCACCTACCGCAGGCTGCGCGCCGAGCACCCCTCCCCCAGCCCCTGGGACTACGGCCTGGTCCTGCTGGTCGACACGGCCCGCTACCCCCTGCGCGTCCGCGCGATCCACCGCCTGCTGCACGGACTGCCGGTGGCCGAGGCCCTGACCGCGCTGGACGGCCATTTCCGCGTACGCCACCTCCCGGTCCCGCTCACCGAGGCACTGGAGGTCCTGGCCGACGCGGCCGGCGCGGGCAACGCCTTCCTCCTGGCCGGCGACGGCGCCTTCCACCTCGTCGACCGGCCCGACCCGGACCTGCTGGACCGCACGATCCCCGCCGACCGCCCCGCGGCCTGGCGCACCCTGGACGCGACGGTCCTGCACGCCACCCTGCTGGACCACGTCTGGGACATCCCCGAGGACGACCCCACCCGCATCGCCTACATCCACGACACCGCCGCCACCGTCCGCAAGGCGGAACGCCACGGCGGTACGGCCGTCCTGCTGCACCCCGTGCGCGAGGACGTGGTCCGCGACCTGGCCCGCCAGGGCGTCACCATGCCCCGCAAGTCGACCTCGTTCGGCCCGAAACCGGCCTCGGGCCTGGTCCTGCGCGCGCTGGACCTCTGAGAACGCGAAAGGGGCGGATCCCGCTGGGATCCGCCCCTCTCACCCTGTCCTACTCCTCGTCGGAGTCCTCGGACGTCACGTCCTGCCCGGCGTCGTCGCCGCTGTCACGGCTCTCGTCACCGCTGTCACTGCCTTCGTCACTGCCTTCGTCACTGTCCTCGTCATCACCGAGCGCGTCGACGAAGTCGACCCCGTCCAGTTCCGCGAGCCGGTCCGAGGCGTCCGTGCTGCCGTCCTTGTCGGACTCCACCGCCTTCGCGAACCACTCCCGCGCCTCCTTCTCCCGCCCGGCCGCCAGCAGCGCGTCGGCGTAGGCGTACCGCAGGCGCGCGGTCCAGGGCTGGAGCGAGTTGGAGGCCAGTTCGGGGCTCTGCAGCGTCACGATGGCCGCCTCCAGCTGCCCCATGTCGCGCCGGGCACCGGCGGCGACCAGCCGCATCTCCACCTGGCCGGCCTTGTCGAGCCGCTGGACCTCGGGCGCACCGGCCATGTCCAGCGCCTTCTCCGGCCGCCCGAGCCCACGCTCGCAGTCGGCCATGAGCGGCCACAGCTCGACGTTCCCGGTCATCCGCCGCGCCGCCCGGAACTCGGCGAGCGCCTCGGAGTACTTCTGGTTGGCGTAGGCGGCGAAGCCCGCGGCCTCCCGCACGGCGGCGACACGGGACGCCAGCCGCAGGGCGACCCTGGAGTAGCCGTACGCGCCCTCGGGGTCCTCGTCGATGAGCCGCGCGACCATCACCAGGTTCCTGGCGACGTCCTCCGCGAGCGTCTTGGGCAGGCTCTGCAGCTCCTGCCGTACGTCCTTGTCGATCTCGTCGCCCGTGACGTCCTGGGGGATCGGCAGCCGCTTGATCGGCTCCCGGTCCCGGTCGCCCCGGTCCCGGTCGCGGTCCCGGTCGTCACGGCGCCCGTAGCCGCCACCACCGCGCCGGTCGTCACGGCGGTCGTCACGACCACGGAAGCCGCCCGGACGGCCGCCACGGTCGTCCCGACGCGGACCACGGTCGTCCCTACGGGGGCCGCGGTCGTCACGCCGGTCGTCGCGGCGGAAGCCACCACGATCGCCATCGCGCCGATCGTCACGACGGTCATCGCGGCGGTCGTCGCGCGGGCGGCCGTAGCCACCACCGCGGTTGTCGTCACGACGGTCGTCGCGGCGGAAGCCGCCACGGTCGTCGTCCCGGCGGAAGGGAGGACGCTCACCGCGGTCGTCACGACGGAACCCGCGGTTGTCATCACGCCGGTCGTCCCGACGCGGACCACTGGGACGGTCATCACGACGGAACGGCGGACGAGAACCACGGTCACCATCACGACGGTCATCGCGGCGGTCGTCACGGGGACGGCCGTACCCACCACCACGGTTGTCGTCACGACGATCATCACGGCGGAAACCACCACGATCACCATCGCGCCGATCGTCACGACGGTCATCGCGGCGGTCGTCGCGCGGGCGGCCGTAGCCACCACCGCGGTTGTCGTCACGACGGTCGTCGCGGCGGAAGCCGCCACGGTCGTCGTCCCGGCGGAAGGGAGGACGCTCACCGCGGTCGTCACGACGGAACCCGCGGTTGTCATCACGCCGGTCGTCCCGACGCGGACCACTGGGACGGTCATCACGACGGAACGGCGGACGAGAACCACGGTCACCATCACGACGGTCATCGCGGCGGTCGTCACGGGGACGGCCGTACCCACCACCACGGTTGTCGTCACGACGATCATCGCGGCGGAAACCACCACGATCGCCATCGCGCCGATCGTCACGACGGTCGTCACGGCGGTCGTCACGGGGACGGCCGTAGCCGCCGCCACGGTTGTCACCGCGCCCGCCCTCACGGCGGTCATCTCGACGGAAGCCCCCACGGTCGCCGCGGTAGCCACCCCGGTCGCCGCGGTCCCCACTGTCCCGTCGCCGCTGGTCGCGCTCCGGTCGATCGTCGGGAGAGTTGGTGGACATGGTGACTCCTGTCTTAGGTACCGCAAGCATTGTAAAAACAAAAGGACCCCTGGTCCCAGCTGAACGCTGGGACCAGGGGTCCTCCAAAGATTGTTCGGCGGCGTCCTACTCTCCCACAGGGTCCCCCCTGCAGTACCATCGGCGCTGTGAGGCTTAGCTTCCGGGTTCGGAATGTAACCGGGCGT
>NZ_JBEZNL010000043.1:0-68478 GCF_040653275.1 Streptomyces sp. NPDC048002
CGGGAAACCCCCGCCCGGGGCCCGGGCCCGGCCCCCGGCCCTTCGGTTTAACCCACCCTCCCCGGCGGGGGGGAATGCCGGTGCCGCTGCGCTCCGGCAAGCCCACCGGTGGAGCGGGCGCATGTGCCCTCGCAGCGTGGGCAAGCAGACAGGTGTGACCACCGACCAGCCGTTGACTCCCCTCGCCGCCCACTCGGGCCGCACCGCCGTGCGACGCAGGCAGGACTGGTGGCCGGCGCTGCGCAGGACGCCGACGGCACTGTGGCGGGAGGACGCCACCGACTGGGCCGCCGCGCTCACCTACTACGCGGTGCTCACCCTCTTTCCCACCCTGCTGGTGGCGCTCTCGCTGCTCGGTGTCGCGGGCCGCCCCGGAGGCGGGCACTTCGTCGACCAGGTGGCCGCGGTCGTCCCGGGCCAGGCGCGCCCCGCCGTGCTCAGCGCGCTGGAGAGCATGTCCCACCAGGAGACCCCGGCCCGGCTGCTGGCGGTCTTCGGCACCGTCGGGGCGCTGTGGTCGGCCTCCAGCTACCTGAGCGTCTTCCGCCGCGCCCTGCACGCGATCAACGGTGTCAAGGACCGCCGCCCGCTCTGGAAGAAGGCGCCGCTCACCATCATCACCGCATTCGCGCTGCTGGCCCTGCTCGTGTCCAGCGTGCTGGCGCTCGTCCTGACGGGCGACGCGGCCCGTGCCGCGGGGCGGCTCATCGGCGTGGACGCCGTCGGCGTGGCGGCCTGGAACGTCCTGAAGTGGCCCCTGCTGGCGTTCCTCGCCACCGTCATGGTGCTGGTCCTGTTCCGCTCCGGCCAGGCCACCGCCTACGGCCTGCGGCACCGGGCGGTCGGCGGCCTGCTCGCCGTCGTCCTGTGGCTGCTGGCCTCCGTGGGATTCACCGTGTACACCGCCAACTACGCGGGCACGTACGACCGTTTGTACGGATCTCTGGCGGGCATCGTCGTGTTCCTCGTCTGGCTGTGGATATCCAACCTCGCGCTCCTCACCGGAGCCCAGTTCAACGCGGAGCTGGCCGCACTCCGCCAGTCCCGGCCGACCCCTGCGGGCCAGGACTGACGTCGCCGGACCACATATGGGTGCCGGCCCCCATGCCCGTAGCCGCTGAGGGGAGGGAAGGTGGAGTCCAGGAGGGGCCGCTGAGGAGGTGGGGACCGTGTCCGAGTCCGACGACGAGAAGATCGCCGCCCTTGAAGTGGTGCTCTGGCACGACGATCCGCGTTTCGCCCGCGCACTGGGCAAGGGGCGCCCTCGCCCGCCCCGCGAGTACCGGCGCCGGCGCGCCCGGCCCGCCCTGGCGGTGGCACTCGGCGCCGTGGTCACCGGTGCGGTGCTGCCTCACGGGGTGATGATGGCGACGGGTCTGGTCATGACCGCGATGGTGATCAGCCTCTTCGGGCCTGGCGCCGGGCGGCGTACGCCTCCGCCCGGATCGTGAGCCCGAGCCGGCACCGCGCCGGCACCCGTCGCCACCTCGTCATCCGCGTACGACGGCGACCGGGCTGTGCGCGTGGTGGAGTACGGCCTGGCTCACCGAGCCGAGCAGCAGGCCGCTGAACCCGCCGCGACCGCGCGAGCCGACGACGGTGAGCCGGGCCGAGGCACTGGCCTCGATCAACGCCGTCCGCGTCGGTTCGTGCACCGTCCTGTGCTCGACCTTCACGTCCGGCCAGAGGTCGCTCATGCCGGCGAACGCCTCGGCGAGGAGCCGGCGCTCGGTGTCGGCGAGCATGCCCGCCCGGTTCGCGTACGGCTCCCTGGGGTCGTCGGGCGGCGGAAGCGGAGCGTTCCACGTCGTCCATGCGTGGAGGGCGACCACCCGGGCGTCCTGCATCGCCGCCTCGGCCAGCGCGAACCCGATGGCCGCCGCGTTGGCCGGCGATCCGTCCACGCCGACCAGGATCGGACCGGCCGGGTCGGCCGTCTCCCGTACGACCAGGACGGGGCAGCGCACGTGCGCGGCGAGCCCGGCCGCGGTGGACCCCAGAAGCAGGTCGGCGAACCGGTTGCGCCCCTTGCTCCCCACCACGATCAGCTCCGACCGCCGGCTCTGTGCCGCCAGCACGTCCAGCGGGTCGCCGGTGAGTACCTGACCCGAGACGGAGCCGTCCGGCACGATCTCCCGCGCCCGCCCGACGGCCTCGTCCACGATCCGGCGCGCCTCGTCCTGCAGCAGGTTCTCGGAGGCCTGCCACACCAGACCGTTCACCTGCACCGGCCCCACCAGGGCGTGCACCACACGGAGTTCCGCGCCGCGGTACCGGGCCTCACGGGCTCCGTGCGCGACGGCTTCCAGACTGTGAGCCGAACCGTCCACGCCCACGGTCACCACGCCACTCATAGGTTCTCCCTCCCGAGGTGCTCGTCCGGTATCAGCGTCGCGGGGGAGCGGGGGTGCGGAGGAGGGCCGAACGGGGCAGGCCCGGGAGGCCGATCGGCCCTCCGGGAGGGGCCCGGCTCCGAGGCGGGCGCCTCGGTGCCACCAGTGTCTATGCCACTCCCGTCCGGGTTCCAGAGATTCGTGGGAGACATGGACCGTGCGAGGGCGCGAAAGCCATCGCTCCGGAAGCCGCGCCCTTGCCATGCTTGGGCCCGGTCCCACTACCCGGGCGCCGACACCGTTCTGCTCAACCGCTGCCGTGCCCTGAACTGGGCTCTGTTCTCGGCCTGGCGCTGGCGCCGCAACGACGGGATGCCGGACCGGGACCGCTGGAGGGCGGAGGGTCCGAACCGGGTCCGAGCCGCCTTGGAAACGCTGCCGGCCACGGGTTGATCACGGTTCAGACACACGTAGTGCACCGTCCTGGGTCAAGTCCTCGGCTATGTCGACTTATATGACGTTTGGGCCGTATGGAGACCGCCTGCTCCGTGTGGGCGGTGTGGTTGAATGCCGAACATTAGGTGTCTGGCCGAAAAGTGCCGTCGGTGCACGTTGACGTGCCCCGCTGTCCGTTCAGGACCGGGACGGCCCTCGGCCGCCATGACCATGCGGGGCGCCCTCGCATCCGTTCCTTCCGGGAAGCTGCTATGAGCACTGTCTCCAATTTTCACTACGGGGCTTTCACTCCGATCGCCGCGTATCTGATGGCTTGCCTGGGTGCGGCGCTGGGGCTGCGCTGCACGACACGTTCCATGGGCCGCGACAAGGGTCTGCGGCGCACCGGCTGGCTCACGCTCGGCGCCGTGTCCATCGGCTGCGGGATCTGGTCCATGCACTTCATCGCCATGATGGGCTTCACCGTCGACGGGTCGCTCATGGAGTACGACCCGGCCCTGACGCTGGTCAGCCTGCTCGTTGCCATCGTTGTCGTGGCCGCGGGCGTGTTCCTCGTCGGGATCCGGGGTTCCGGGAGGGCGACCCTCGGCGTGGCCGGCGTCTTCACCGGTCTCGGTGTCGCGGCGATGCACTACCTCGGCATGCGGTCCATGAAGGGCCACGCGGGGGTCCAGTACGACTCGGTGTTCGTCGTCCTCAGCGTCGTCATCGCCGTCGTCGCCGCGACCGCCGCGCTGTGGGCGGCGGTGTCGGTCCGCAAGCTCTGGGCCACCCTGGGCGCCAGCCTCGTCATGGGTGTGGCCGTGACCGGCATGCACTACACCGGAATGGCCGGCATCACCGTGGACCCCGAGTTCGTGATGAACCACAGCCAGTCCTCCGCGAGCCTCTTCTCCTTCATGCTCGCGATGATCGCCGGCCCGGTGAGCGCCCTGGTCCTCGCCTCCGTCATCGTGATGTTCGACCCCGACACGATCCTCGGCGACGGTGTCGCGGACCGGAGTGGATCCGCAGCCGCACCGGCCGCCGCCGAGCGCATCCGCTGACACCCCCGTTCCCGGATGCCTTGTCGAAGAACCGTTGCTCCACGGGCCCGAGGCCGACCACCGTGCCGGTGAGATCGCGCGGCCACGAACCCGCGATCGGCCTTGCCCGCGGCCGGCGATCCCGTCATGATCGCCCGTGGCCACCCCTGGCGAGCGATCGAGAGGCACCGGTATGCACGGCGTGCAGTTGACGGAGCGGGTCCTGGAGATCGTCCGGAGCGACCCGGGAGCGAGTGCGCTGGCGTACGTGGAGGTGCCCTGGGTGGAGGGCGGCGTCGCCCATCCGATGGCGGCTGAGGAACTCGCCGGGGCGGCGTTCCCCTCGGGGCGTCCGCTGCCGCCGAGCCTGCGCGCCTGGCTGGCCCACGACACCGGACTCCTGGAGCGGCACGGCTGGTTCGACGAGGACGGCGGCTTCGCGCCACGCCCGCTCGACGCACTCGTGGGGGACGAGATGGGCGACTTCTGGGGCAAGGAGTTCGCCTGGCTGTCCGGGTATCTGTCCGAGTGCTTCCTGCTGCCCGGCGGCTCCGACTCCCGGCGCATCCTGGCCGTCACCGAGCCGGACGCGCAGGGCGAGTACCCCGTACTCGCCCTCGACCTGGACGACATGCCCTACCTCGGCCTCATGTACCCGGGCTTCGACGTCTACCTGGCCGACACGGCGGACCTGCTGGGTCTCGGCGAGCGCCAGACCTACACGGACCTGGTCGACCACGCGGTCTACGGCCCCCGGATGCGTCACCACGCCGCCCGGACCCTCGCGGGGGAGACGTGCGTGGAGTACCCCTTCGAATTCACGGCCCTGTTCGCCCGACTCCACCCCGAGCGGGCCGAGAAGAGCCCGCGACGGGGGACCTCCGCGCCCTGATCCCGGCTGCCCGACTCCCCGCACCCGCTGTGAACACGGTTCACTGCCGTCGCCCGCCCGGGCTGGCCAGGGTGCGGACCTCCCCCGGACGGGGAGAGGCTGAGGGCAGCGGGCCGAGGGCCGGCCAGGAGCGAGCGCCGGGAGGCAGACATGTCCGTCCGTACCTATGTGTCGACGACTGTTCTCAACGATCGTGTCGACGAGGTTCTGCACGCACTGGAGGACCTGGACCCGCACGCGATCGTGGGTTCCGCCAACCGCTCCGGCGATCCCGACCTCCCCGCCGGCGTGTCCGTGTCGCTGGAAGGTGACGTCCGCGAAGCGGTCCAGGAGCAGCTCAAGGCGTTCCCCGACGTGGAGTGCGAGGTCGAGGTGCGCGACATCTGAGAGCCCGGAGCGGCATCGCGATCGCACCGCGGTGCCGCTGTCGGCCGGCGGAGGGAAGGCTCCCCGCCGGCCACGACCCGTTGCTTCTACAGTCCCGTAGATGGATACGATGCTCTCGCTGAGGGCATCCGGATCCTCCGGACTCAGAATGAGAGGAGCAGCGGTTCCCTGATGGGTGAGCCTTCCAGCCCCGACCGTGTCGCATTCCGCCCGTACGAGGGAACGGGGGTGGCACGGTGACCGAGGTCCTGCTGCTCCTGGCGGCCCTCCTTCTCACCCTCGCCTGCGCCCTGTTCGTCGCGGCCGAGTTCTCGCTGACCACCGTCGAGCGCGCCGACCTGGAGCGTGCCGCAGCGGCCGGTGAAACCGGCGCCGAGGGCGCGCTGCGGGCCGTACGCCGGCTGACCCTCCAGCTCTCCGGCGCCCAACTGGGCATCACCATCACCTCGCTGGTGATCGGCATGCTCGCCGAGCCCTCCCTCGCCGCGCTGCTGCGCGGGCCCCTGGAGGCCGCCGGCATGGGCGGCGCCGCCCCCACGACGGCGACCGTGCTGGGCGTGGCGCTCTCCACGGTCGTGCTGATGGTCGTCGGTGAACTGGTGCCGAAGAACTGGGCCATCTCCCGCCCGCTGGCCGTGGCCAAGGTGGTCGCCGGCCCGCAGCGCGCCTTCACCAAGGCCTTCGGCCCGTTCATCCGCCACCTCAACGGCACCGCGAACCGTGTCGTACGACGGTTCGGCCTGGAGCCCGCCGAGGAGCTCGACTCCGCGCGCGGACCGGAGGAACTCGTCTCGCTGGCCCGGCACTCCGCCGCCCGCGGCGCCCTGGAGCCGGACTCCGCCGAGCTGTTCGTGCGCACCCTGCACCTGGGCGAGCTGACGGCGCAGAACGTGATGACGCCACGGGTCGACGTACAGGCTCTGGAGGCGCACGCGACCGCCGCCGACGCGGCGAACCTGTCGTACGCCACCGGCCTCTCCCGCTTCCCCGTCTACCGCGACAGCCTCGACGAGGTCATCGGCACCGTCCACATCCGCGACGTGCTGGCCCTGGAGCCGGACCGGCGCGCCCACAGCCCGGTCACCGACCTGGCGACCGAGCCCCTCCTGGTCCCCGACAGCCTGACCGCCGACCGGCTGCTGGAGCGGCTGCGCGAGCGGCGCACCATGGCCGTCGTCATCGACGAGTACGGAGGCACGGCCGGCGTGGCGACCATGGAGGACATCGTCGAGGAGGTCGTCGGTGAGGTCCGCGACGAGCACGACCCCGTGGAGACGCCCGACCTGCTGCCCGTACCCGACCAGGAGGACGGGCGCGCGGCCTGGGAGGCGGACGGTTCCGTACGCGTGGACCAGCTCGCCGGCATAGGGCTGACGGTGCCGGAAGGACCGTACGAGACCTTGGCCGGGCTGATCGCCACCCGCCTGTCGCGCATCCCGGCCGAGGGCGACGCGCTCGCCCTGGAGGGGTGGCGGCTGCACGTCCTCGGCGTCGAGCACCACCGCGCCGACCGCGTCCGCATCACCGAACCGGCCTCGATGCCCGTCCAGGCGGGAGACGATGCCCGATGACCGTCGTACAACTCGCCATCGGTGCCCTGACCCTGCTGACCAACGCCTTCTTCGTCGGCGGCGAGTTCGCGCTGATCTCCGTACGCCGCAGCCAGATCGAACCGCGCGCCAAGGACGGCAACAAGCGGGCGCGGATGACGCTGTGGGCGCTGGAGCACATCTCCGCGATGCTGGCCACGGCGCAGCTCGGCATCACCGCCTCCTCGCTGGTGCTCGGCGCGGTCGCCGAGCCCGCCATCGCCCACCTGCTGGAGCCCGCCTTCGCGGCGATCCACCTGCCGCACGTCCTGATCCACCCGCTCTCCTTCGTGATCGCGCTGACCGTGGCGACCTATCTGCACATGCTGGTCGGCGAGATGGTCCCGAAGAACATCGCGCTGGCCGCCCCCGTGCCGACCGCGCTGCTGCTGGGCCCGCCGCTGGTCGCCCTCACCCAGGCCCTTCGGCCCCTCGTCTTCGGCATCAACGCCTTCGCCAACGCCCTGCTGAGGCTGCTGCGCGTGGAACCGAAGGACGAGGTGGACGCCGTGTTCACCGACGACCAGCTCGCGCGCATGGTCATGGACTCCAGTGAGGCCGGCCTGCTGTCGTCCGCGGACAGCGAGCGGCTGCGCGACGCGCTGGAGCTGGGCACCCGGCCGGTGGGGGAGATCCTCGTGCCGGTGCCGAGGATGCGGACGGTGGCCGACACGATCACCCCGGCGGAACTGGAGCGCGCGGCCGCCGAAGCGGGCTACTCGCGCTTTCCCGTCACCGGTGCGGACGGCGCGCTGCTGGGCTACGTCCACATCAAGGACACCCTCGGCCTGACCGAACGGAACCAGCCGTTCCCCCGCGCGGCCCTGCATCCGGTCACCCGGGTCCGCATCGACACCCCGCTGGACGACACCCTCACCGCGCTGCGCGCCGAGGGCAGCCACCTTGCAGCGGTGACGGGCGTCAGCGGACCGGTCCTCGGTTTCGTCACCATGGAGGACGTCCTGTCCGAGCTGGTCGGACCGGCCCCGTCCGACGCCTGACCGGCGCCCCCCGCGTTCCGGTTCCCGGTGGCTCCGGGAACCGGAACGTGGCCGGAATCGTTCACCCGGAACACCATAGGAAAGAGGAGCACCAACCCTTGTCCGCCAGATCGACGGATCCCTCGGGGCACAGTCCCCGACCATCCCGCCACGGAACTCCTGACAGCGGCGCACGGCGGGGTGGTGTTCGATGAGCGCCGTGAGCGCGGTCCTGGGCCTGCTCGCCGTCTTCGTGCTGACCGCGGGAACCGGGTACTTCGTCGCCCAGGAGTTCGCCTACGTCTCCGCCGACCGGCTCGCCCTCGCCCGTGAGGCCGAAGCCGGGGACAAGAGGGCCGCCCGCGCCCTGAAGGTGCTGGGACGGCTCTCCTTCATGCTCTCCGGAGCACAGCTCGGCATCACCGTCACGGGCCTGGTCGTCGGCTTCATCGCCGAACCGTCGGTGTCCGCCCTGCTCCGGCCCGTGCTGTCCGGCATCGGCATCCCCGACGCCGCCGTCTCCGGCATCTCCGTCGTCCTCGCCTTCGCCGGCGCCACCGTCGTGCAGATGGTGCTCGGCGAGCTGGCCCCGAAGAACCTGGCCATCGCCGTCCCCGAGCGACTGGCGAAGGCGCTGGCCCCCTCCACACTGGCCTACCTGAAGGTCGTCGGCCCCGTGGTGCGGATCTTCGACGGCGCCGCCAACAGACTGCTCCGCAAGGTCGGCATCGAACCGGTCGAGGAACTCCACCACGGCGCCACCCTGGAGGAACTCGGTCACCTGATCGGGGAGTCCCACGAGCAAGGAGAGCTGCCCCGCGAGACCGCCGCGCTGCTCGACCACGCCCTCGGCTTCTCCGAACGCACGCTGGACGAGGTGATGGTGCCCCGCGCGGACGCCGTCTTCGTCCGCAGGGACGCCAGTGCCGCCGAGGCGGTCGACCTGATCGCCAAGCACGGCCACTCCAACTACCCCGTCCTCGGCGACCACCCCGACGACATGACCGGCGTACTCGGCGTACGCGAACTCATGCGCCGGCCCGCCGCCCACCTCACGGACACCACCGCCGGCGCCCTCGCCCGACGGCCCCTGCTGCTGCCCGACACCCTCACCCTGCCGGACGCGGTCGAGCAGATGCGCCGACTCGACGACGAGTTCGCGGTCGTCCTCGACGAACACGGCGGAGTCGCCGGAATCGTCACCTACGAGGACATCGCCGAGGAACTCGTCGGCGACATCGCCGACGAGACGGACACCGTCACCGAACTCGCCGTGGCGGACGCCGACGGATGGCTGGTCGACGCCAGACGCCGACTGGACGAGATCGCCGAGGCCACCGGCATCGAGCTGCCCGAGGAGGAGGACTACGACACCGTCGCCGGCCTCGTCGTGGACCGCCTCGGCCGCTTCCCCACGGTCGGTGACCGGCTCGACCTGGACCTCCCCGACGGCGGCAGGGCGACGCTGCTGGTGCGCAGCCTCGACCGCCACGTCCCCCAACGCGTACGGCTGGAACGCCACCCCGACCCCGACCCCGACACCGTCACCGCGGCGCACACCGCTGACGACGAGGAGCCGTCATGAGCTTCCCCATGGCCGTCTTCGTCACCGTCCTGCTGCTGATCGGCAGCGGATTCTTCGTCGCCGCCGAATTCGCGCTGGTCGCCGCCAAGCGGCATCGCATGGAGAAGGCCGCCGAGCAGGGCAGACCCGGCGCCAAGGCCGCACTGGCCGGTATGCGCGAGCTCTCCCTCATGCTGGCCGGCGCCCAGCTCGGCATCACCGTGTGCACCCTGGGGCTGGGCTCGGTGTCCAAGCCCGCCATCTCGCACGAACTCGACCCGCTCCTGCACGATCTGGGCCTGCCCAGCGCCGTCAGCTACGGCGTCGCGTTCGCCGTCGCCATGATCGTCGTCGTGTTCCTGCACATGGTGCTCGGCGAGATGGCGCCCAAGTCCTGGGCCATCGCCCACCCCGAACGTTCGGCCATGCTGCTCTCCCCGCCGTTCCGCGCGGTCGTGAAGGCGGTACGGCCGCTGATCTGGCTCCTCAACCGGATCAGCAACGCCCTGGTACGGCTGTGCCGGGTCACCCCGCGCGACGAACTGGCCTCCGTCCACAACCGCGAACAGCTCACCCACCTCGTCGACGAGTCGCAGCGCCTCGGACTCATCAGCGAGACCGACTCCGAGCTGCTCACCAGCTCCCTCACCGAGCCCTACAACCCGGTCGGCGCCCTCCAGATCCCCGCCGGGCAGATCACCTCCGTCGCCGCGGAGGCGGACGTGGACGCGATCCTCGCCACCGCCGCGGAGCACGACCGGAACCGGCTGCTGGTGCGGGACGGCCCGCGGGTCGTGGGATCCGTCCACGCGCGGGACGCGCTCATCGCCCGCAGCCGGGGCCGCACGGCCACGGCCCGTGACCTGGCCCGCCCGGTACCGGAACTGACCGAACAGGACACCATCAGCCACGCCATCGAGCTGCTGCGCCAGCGCCGCGCCTCCCTGGCCCTGGTCCGCGACGACGCCGGGCGCCTGACCGGCATGGTCGCCCTGGACGACCTGCTGGCCCGGCTGCTGCATCCGCAGGCCCACTGACGCCCGCCCGTGGATCGGGTGCCCCGGTGGGTCGGGGCACCCGATGCGTCTTTCGGGGGCGCGCGGAAATCCGTTGGCGTCCGATCGGGACCACTGCTAGTTTCCGAGGGCCGTGCGAGAGATCGAGGAGGTGGTACCCGTGAACGTTTCGACATGGGTGCTCTCCTCCGGAGTCACGGTCGGGCGATAGGTCGTCGCCCGGGAGCGCCGTTCCGCGCACTTCCGAAAGGCACGACCATGCGTTTCGTCACTGGACAACTCCTCGGCGACGGCATCAGCGAGCGGGAATTCACCCTCGGCGAGATCCCCGGCTTCCTGTGGACCCCGGCCTCCGCGTCCCCGACCGCGCCCGCCCCGCTCGTCCTGCTGGGCCACCCACCGCTCGGCCTGCGCAAGATGTACCCCCGCCTGGAGGCCCGAGCCCGGCAGGCCGCGGCGGACGGCTTCGCCACGGCCACGATCGAGCTTCCCGGAAGCGGCGACCGCCCCCACTGGCCGGCCGCCGAGCAGGCCCGCGCCGCACTGCGCCGTGCACTGGAGGCAGGCGAGCCCGTCACCGACGAGATCGTCGACGCCCTCGTCCTCCCGCTCGTCGACAGGGCGGTCCCCGAATGGCGGGCCGCCCTGGACGCCGTGCTGTCCCTGCCCGAGATCGGTGGACCGGTCGGCTACTCGGGAGGCGTGATCAGCATCGGCGTCCGGCTGGCGGTGGTCGAGCCGCGCATCGTGGCGGCCACCCTCTTCGCCGGGAGCTTCGTACCGCGCGCCATCGTCGAGGAGGCCCGACAGGTCGCCATCCCGCTGCATGTCCTGCTCCAATGGGACGACGAGGGCAACGACCGGCAGGCGGCCCTGGACCTGTTCGACGCCTTCGGCTCCGCCGAGAAGTCCTTGCACGCCCACATGGGCGGGCACACCGGAGTTCCACAGTCCGCCGGGGACGCCGCGGCGCGGTTCTTCACGAGGCACCTGAAGTGAGCCGAGGGCCCCTGCCAATCCTTTGGCAGGGGCCCTCGGCGTGGCACAGCCCGTCGGAGGGCTCGGGTCACCGCATCAGGAGGGGCGTTGAGTCCCCTCAGGGGTCGATGTACGGGCGAACCAGAGCCGCGTCTCGTCCGCGTTGAGAACGCGGGTCAGTTCGGCCGTGCCCGGGAGGTGCGGGAAGAACCGGTCGGCGTTCCAACTGCGTTCGTACAGCGGCTCGTCGAGCACGAGCAGGCGACGCCCCTCCACTACGGGGATGTCGTCGGGCAGCCCCTCGTTCCAGATCCGCTCGCCGTCCGGGGCGAGCAGCTCGAACGCCCCGGTCGCGACAACCTGGGTGCGTCCCTGGGCGGGTTCGGGGTCGGTGGCCAGTCGGACGCCCTCCGGTTCAGGCGCCGTCCCGGGTATGTGACCGCCGCCGACGAGGACATGGGCGAGCAGGGTGTGCAGCTGGAAGTTGTCCCCGATGCCGCCGATGCGCACCTCGAACCCGGTCCCGGTGGGCCTGTGCAGCACCACGAGGTCCTCGTCGTCCAGGACCGCGAGCGCGTACGCCAGGCACTTGAGGTCGTGCCGTTGCAGAGCCGCCAGTTCTCGGCACGCCGGGAGGACCTCGGACGCGTACCGACGGCGTACCTCCGTGCTGCGGCACAGTACCGCCAGCGCGGGAGGCTGCCACTCCTCGACGGAGCACCAGGCCAGCGCCAGGCGTAGCGCCTCGTGCTCGTCGCCGCCGATGCGCGCCAGCAGCGCGTCGTCGATGATCTTCCCGTCCGGCTCGGGGAGTTCGTCCTCGGCCGAGCCGCCGGCGGCCCATCCGCGCGCGAACTCCAGGGCGTCGAGCAGGTCCTGGTGGACGCCGCCGAGGATCGGCTCGGCGCAGGCCGCGGGGTCGGCCCCGCTCTCGACGCAGTAGCCGGCCGCCATCGCCAGCATCGGACGCGGTCCGGTCGGCGGGAAGGCGGGAATCAACGCCGCCAATCGGGGCCCCGCCAGGCTGAGTTCGGCACCCGACGCTGCCTGAACCAGGTTCATCATGGTGGTGAAGGCCCGCTCGGTGCGGTCACCGTCGCGAGCGCCGACCGCGTCCTCCAGCTCGGACACGGTGGCGGTGAGGTCGGAAGCTTCCCGCTTCCTTCTGAAGATCATCGGCATACTTTAGGCGTTCCCTGCCGCAGGCGTTGAGGGGCTGACTCAAGGCCTCCCGGCTCCCGGCGCAGGAGCCGGGAAGGCCACGACCCGGCCGCTGGGCTGCTGCGTCTCGGGGCCGCCCCACATCTGGCCCACGACGAAGAGACGGGGGTCGTCGCCGCGGCTCAGCGCGCAGGCGAAGGCGCCGCGGTCGAGATCGACGGTGGCGAGCACCTCGCCGCCCTCGCGGACACGGAC
The DNA here is from genome assembly GCF_040653275.1 of Streptomyces sp. NPDC048002. Taxonomy (NCBI): domain Bacteria; kingdom Bacillati; phylum Actinomycetota; class Actinomycetes; order Kitasatosporales; family Streptomycetaceae; genus Streptomyces; species Streptomyces sp. NPDC048002. Next base: position 12,637 of record NZ_JBEZNL010000043.1, read on the forward strand.
GCAGTGCTGGTTGGCGACGTCGGCGTACCAGGCGGCGCCTTCGGAGTCGAGGCAGATTCCGTCGGGGTGGTCGCCGGGCGTCGCCGCCCAGACGCGGCGGTCGCCGAGGCTTCCGTCGCCGCCGATGTCGTACGCCGTGAGCCGGTTCGCATAGGACTCGGCGACGATCAGCGTGCCGCCGTCGGGTGTGAGGGCCATGCCGTTGGGGAACGCCAGGTCGTCGGCGACCGGACGGACGTCGCCCTCCGGTGTGACGAGCACGATCAGGCCGGGTGCGTAGGCGCCGCCGGGAAAGTCGAAGCCGATGGTGTTGACGTACGCGCTGCCCCGTCCGTCGACCACGATGTCGTTCCACGGCTTCTGGGAGACCTGGGAGAGGTCGGCGTGCGCGGCGAGGGATCCGCCGCGTTCTTGGCGCAGCAGCCTTCGGTGTGCCGAGTCCACGACGAGGAGTCGTCCGTCGGGGAGGAAGTCGATGCACATCGGGAAGGAGTCGACGACGGCCGCCACCTCATGGCGGCCGTCCTCGTGCAGTGCGATCACCTGGTGGGCACCCCAGTCGGAGAACCACAACTGTCCGTTGTGCCAGCGGGGTGATTCGCCGAACCGGATGCCTTCCAAGAGGATCTCGGGTGTGCCCATGGTCATGCTCCTCCTGATCGTTTCGTGGAGGCATGGACCTGCTGGGGCGGAGAAACTCATCGCATCACGGTCAGAAGGTGCCTTCGTCGGCGCGTTCGTTCTGAGGGGTTTGGTGGATGCGCCACAAGCCTACTGCGGCCCCCAGCAGCCCGCCCGCGCAGGCCGCGACGCCGGCCACCGGGCCGCCGGCCGAGAATGCCGCGGCGACCACGCCTCCCAGCAGGGCGCCCAGGAGTGCGTACATGACGACGATGAAGCCCGCGGCGAGATGCAGGTTGCGGAAGGGTGCCATGCCCCCGCTCACCGGTCCGCTCCCGCGGCGGGACGGACCAGTCGTGCGGGGCGGAGCAGTCGTGCGCGGCGGGCCAGTCGTGCGGGGCGGGCGATGCGGGGGCTCCGGTGCATGAACTTCTCCGTCCGTGAGGGGCGTTGCCCTGCCAGGTGCCCCCGAACGGATCCGGCAAGCGGCCGGTACGGACGGTGGCCCGTCACCCGGATTCGGGCGACAGGCCACCGCTACGGGCCGTACGGCAGGCGCAGGGTCACGGGAAGGTCAGCTTGAAGCTGTTGATGTAGCCCGTGTCGTACGCCGCCCTGTCCTGGACACGAAGGCTCCAGGTCCCGTTGGCCACCTCCGCCGAGGCGTTGACCGTGTAGGTCGCCTTGACGTTGTCGGCGGAGTCGGAGGACGAGTAGGGCTTGAGGTTGTACACCGTGCCGTCGGGGGCGACGAGGTCGACGACGAGGTCACCGCGGTAGGTGTGGATGATGTCCACGCCGACGGCGAGGTTGCTGGGCGCGTTGCCGGTCCTTCCGGTGACGTTGACGGACGAGGTCACCGCCGCGCCGTTGTCCGGGATGGACACGTCCGTGGTGTTCTCGAACACGGTGCCCGGCGGGTTCGTCGTGCCGGAGGAGAGGGACCAGATCGCGTGGGCTATGGCGTCGCTGTTGCGGTCCAGCGCCGTGTCGTTGATGTTGCCGGTGGTGTCGCACGACGAGTGGTAGCAGCGGTCGAAGGCCGTGGCCGTGCCGCCCCACTTCTGGACCTGCGCGGAGGTCTTGGTCCGGCTGGCGCCCGTGAACAGGCCGCCGACGGGTATGCCGACGTTCTTGAACGAGGCGTGGTCGGAGCGGCCGTCGCCCTCGGTCTCGATCTCGGTGGGGACACCGATGCCGGCGAAGTAGGTCTTGAAGGTCTGCTCGATCGTGGGGTCGTCGTCGTAGACGAAGTAGCCCGGGTTGGGGGAGCCGATCATGTCGAAGTTCAGGTAGCCGCTGATCTTCGCGCGTTCGGTGGTCGGCAGGTTGTTGACGTAGTACTTGGAGCCGACGAGGCCGAGTTCCTCGGCACCCCACCAGGCGAAGCGGAGGTGTTTGGTGGGCTGGTAGCCGGTCCGTGCGACGGCCAGGGCGGTCTCCAGGACGGCCGCCGATCCGGAGCCGTTGTCGTTGATGCCGGGGCCGGAGGAGACCGAGTCGAGGTGCGCGCCGGCCATGAGGACCTGGTTGGAGTCACCGCCGGGCCAGTCGGCGACGAGGTTGTAGCCGGTGGCACCGCTGGAGGTGAACTGGTCGATTCTCGTGGTGTATCCGGCGGCGTCCAGTTTCGCCTTGACGAAGTCGATGGACGCCTTGTAACCGGCTCTTCCGTGGGCCCGGTTGCCGCCGTTGGCGGTGGCGATCGACTGGAGGTCCGTGAGGTGCTGCTTGACGTTGGCGACCGCGATGTCGGGAGCGGCGGCGACACTGGGGGCCGTGGCTGCCGGGACCGCGCCGGCGAGCAGCCCGGTGAGGGCGATGCCGGCCACTGCGAGGACACGCTGACGTGCTGAGAGGCTCATGTGGGGACTCCGTGGTTCCGAACTGAAGGTGGGTTGCGGAACGTGCGAAACGTCCCGCTGTGTTGGTGAACGCGGGACGTTGGAGCTGTGTAAAGCCTGTGCCTGGTGCGGCGATGCGAAGTGAATAGTCGATGACTGTTGACGCTGCGTCAAGAGTGCATGCTGTGAGCTGGGTTGATGCCGTCAGTCCAGTGGGCTTCGCGCGGACGTACTCCTGCGGTGCGGGTACTCGGCGTCGTCGGTCGGCGGAGCCGTCCGGGGTCCGGATGCGCCCGTCCCGGGCCGCTGGGCCGTAGGCCGTGCGCGGATAGGCCTGCCCAGGGCGACTCCGGCCAGGACCAGTACCAGTCCGCCCGCCTGCTGAACGGTCAGCGCCTCGGCGGCGATCACCGTGCCCAGCAGCACGCCCGTGACGGGGTTGAGCAGTCCCAGCAGTCCGACGGTTCCCGCGGGCAGGTGCCGCAGGCCGGCGAACCAGGCGGTGAAGGCCAGCGCGGTGGCGACCAGTGCGACATAGGCGAACGCGAGGAGCGCGGACGCGGACAGGGCGGGAGGCGCCCCCTCCATGACCACCGCGGCCGGGAGCAGCAGCAGACCGCCGGCGAGGAGCTGCCAGGCGGTGGAGGAGAGCACGTCGACGTCCGCACTCCAGCGCTTGGTCAGAACGTGGCCGAAGGAGGAGGCGAGCATGGCGGCGGCCGACGCGAGGACGCCCCCGGCGCTCACCTCCTCCGCACCGGTGAGCAGCATGAGGCACACCCCGGCGAGGCCGATTCCGGCACCGGCCAGGTGGAGGAACCCGGGGCGCTCGGATATCAGCGGCCAGGCCACGAGCATCATCGTCAGCGGGGACACCGCCATGACCGTCGAGGCGAGGCTCGTCGGCAGGGTCTGGGAAGCGACGTAGACGAGGGTGAAGAACACGCTCACGTTGTTCAGGCCCAGTACGGCGGACTTCCACCACCACGTGCCGTGCGGCCGTCGTCGGCGCAGGGCCAGCAGGACGAGTCCGGCCGGCAGGGCTCGCCAGGCGGCTCCCCACAGCGGATGGCCGGTGGGCAGGTACTCGTGGGTGACGAAGTAGTTGGTTCCCCAGGCCACGGGTGCGAGTGCGGTCAGTGCCGTCCAGCGCGTATTGGCTTCCATGGAAGGAATAGTAGCTTCCTGGGAAGGTACTATGGGGTCATGGAAGATCGCCGACCGCTGGATCACGTGGCCCGCGTCCAGGCCGAGTGGCGTCGGGAGCGGCCTGACGTCGACACCTCCCCACACGGGGTGATCGGCCGGCTGCACCGGCTGGCCGATCGGCTCACCGAGGAGCTGCGCCTCGTCTACGACCGGTACGGACTGGGCGAGGGGGAGTTCGACGTGCTGTGCGCCCTGCGGCGCGCCGGTGCGCCCTACGAGCGGGCACCCGGCGAACTCGCCGCGCACACCATGGTCACCACCGGTGCGATGACGAAGAGGATCGACCGGCTGGAGCGGGCCGGACTCGTCACCCGCCGCCGCTCGGACGACGATCAGCGCGGCCGGATCGTCGCCCTCACGGACCCCGGGCGCGACCTGATCGACCAGGCGTTCGCCGACCACATGCGCAACGAGCGCCGCCTGCTGGATGTGCTGACACCCGCCGAGACCGTATCGCTCGAAGCGCTGCTCGCCACCTGGCTCTCCCGAATGGACGGGGGCGAGGCCCCCTGACCAGGGCAGGGCACGTCGGCACCGGCATTTCGCCGCATTGCCGGGGTGTGCTTTTTGGTGTTTTCTGATTATTCGTGCCGGTGATCGCTGCGCCGGCGGGCTTTCCCCGATCCCCTGTGAGGCCTGTCTGATGGACACCTACGAAATCGGCTATTTCGTCGGCAGCTTGTCGTCGACTTCGATCAACCGGGTGTTGTCGAAAGCCCTGATCCGGCTGGCGCCGGAAGAACTGCGCTTCACCGAGATCCCGATCGGGAATCTGCCGCTGTACAGCCCCGACCACGACAGCGACTATCCCTCCGAGGCCCGCGCTCTCAAGGACGCCATCGCGCGGTCCAACGCCGTACTGTTCGTGACACCGGAATACAACCGGTCGATCCCGGGTGCGCTCAAGAACGCCATCGACTGGGCCTCGCGTCCCTGGGGGCAGAACTCGTTCGACCACATCCCCGCCGCGATGATCGGTGCCTCCGTCGGACAGATCGGGACCGCGGTCGCCCAGCAGAGCCTGAGGGCGGTGATGGCCTTCTGCAACGCCCGGCAGATGACGGCGCCGGAGGCGTACATCAAGTTCACACCCGAGGTGTTCGGCGATGACGGCGAGGTCAACGACGAGTCGACCCGGCAGTTCCTCAGTGACTTCATGCTGGAGTTCCGCGAGCACGTCGTCCGCGTGCTGACCGTGCTGCCGCGGGGTTGAGCGTCACAGCACCTTGTCTCCGTACATTTCGCCGAGCGGGTCGGCGATGAGCTCGATACGGGCACCATCGGGGTCGCGGAAGTACACCGACACATCGCTGTGAATGACGTGATCGATGCCGGCTTCGTCGAAGCGGCGCACGATCTCGGCCCAGCGGTCGGGGTCCATCGAGATCGCGACGTGGTGGAGCCCGCCGAGCACCTCGGCGTACGGCCCGACGTCGAGGCCGGGAAAGTCGAAGAACGCGAGCAGGTTCCCGTTTCCGATGTCGAAGAAGAAGTGCGAGGAGCCGGGGTAGTCCCGGTTCTCGATCAGCTCGGTGAGCGGGAAGCCCAGGAGATCCTGGTAGAAGCGGATGGTGCGCTCGACGTCGCTGCTGATCAGGGCGGTGTGGTGCAGGCCTCGGGCGGTGGAGGCGGCCCGGCGGTCGGCGGGCCGCAGATGCGCCTCCCGGATGCGTCGCCGTTCGGCTTCGATCGCGGCAGGATCGGTGTCGCCGTGTGCGGGTGTGTCAGCCATCGGTGCCTCGTCTCATGGTGAGGGGGCGAGTACCCACGAATGCGGGTGCTCATTTCGTACGGTGAGGGCTGGGCTCGCGCAACCCGGAACGGCATGCGCGAAGTACCCCGTGGCGTGTCGGAAGGAGCCCGGTGGCAGCGGAGTCGGACGTGACGGCGGACGGACCGCGCGCGGGCAGAGACCAGGGCGAGTACGTCCCCGATCCGAACAGATGGCACGCGCTGTGGGTCACCCTCGTCGCGGGGTTCATGAGCCTGCTCGACGTGACGATCGTGGCGGTGGCCCTGCCCACCATCCAGCGCGGCCTGGACGCCGGTCCCGCCGAGGTGCAGTGGGTGGTGTCCGGCTACGCGCTCTCCTTCGCCCTGGCCCTGGTCACCGCCGGACGGCTCGGTGACGCGCTCGACCGGCGCCGCATCTTCCTGCTGGCCCTGAGCGGATTCACCCTCTTCAGCGCGGCGTGCGGTGCGGCACCCGACATCACCCTGCTGGTGGCGGCCCGGATCGCGCAGGGCCTCGCGGCGGGCTTCATGGCGCCGCAGAACTCCGCTCTCATCCAGCAGATGTTCCGCGGTGCCGAACGCGGTCGTGCCTTCGGATTCTTCGGCGCCACGGTCGGCATCTCCTCCGCCGCCGGGCCCCTCACCGGCGGCGCCATCCTCGCGCTCGCGGACGGCTCCGAGGGCTGGCGGTGGATCTTCCTCGTCAACGTCCCCATCGGCATCGTCGCCCTCCTGCTCGGCCTGCGCCTGCTGCCACGCGTCGAACGCTCCGCCCGGGGCTCGCTGGACGTCCTCGGGATCGCGCTGCTCGGTCTCGGCGTGCTGGCGGTCATGTACCCGCTGGTCCAGGCGGACTCCGGTGGCGTCGGACGGCTGTGGTGGCTCTTTCCCCTGGGCGCTGTGCTGCTCACTCTCTTCACGCGTCGCCAGTTCCGGCTCGTGGCGCGGGGCAGCGAGCCCCTGCTGGACCCGCGCCTGTTCACCACGGTGCGCGGCTACGCCGTCGGCGCGGGCGTCGGCGCCCTGTACTTCATCGGCTTCAGCGGGGTGTGGCTCGTCTTCGCCCTCTTCTACCAGCGCGGGCTCGGCTTCACCCCACTGGAGTCCGGGACGGCGGTCACCCCGTTCGCGCTGGGCTCCGCCGGTGCCGCGGTCGTGGCGGGCCGTCTCGTGGACCGCTTCGGACGGCTGCTCACCGTGTGCGGGCTGAGCGCGGTCATCCTCGGCATGGGCGGCACGGCGCTGCTGCTGTGGCTCGTACCGGGCGACGCGGCGCCCTGGATGGCGGCACCCGCCCTGTTCGTCGCGGGTGTCGGAGGGGGCTTCGTGGTGTCGCCGAACATCACGATGACTCTGCGTGACGTCCCGGTGCGGATGGCCGGGGCGGCGGGCGGTGCACTCCAGACCGGCCAGCGCCTGGGCGCCGCCGTGGGTACCGCGGCCCTCCCGGGCATCTACTACCTGGTCCTCGGCGGCACGGACCACTACCGCACAGCCCTGGTCACCGCCCTCGCGGTGGCGCTCGCCGGGATGGCCGCGTCGCTGGCACTCGCCACCGCCGACTGGTTGCGTGACCGTGGCGCATCGCATCGTCGCTGTCCGGACGAAGTCGCCAACAGCCCCGTTCACTCAAGGCAGGGCTGAGGTCGGTACGTCCCCTTCAGTGGCCCTCCGGCCACCAGGTGCGTCTGATGTCCTCACGCACTTCGGTGCGTTCTGGGCGACGTTCGTCGGCTTCTCGGCGGATACGCGGGTTGTCCGTCCTCACGGTCTTGTTCACGCGACTCTGACGCATCTCTGCCTCCTTCGGCGTCCCCCGAGTTCCGCGGTCCCAGGAAGCTAGACGCTTGGCCGAGAGATTTCCCCGACCGTTCCGGTTCAAGCGCTCGGGAGGGCCGCGGAGTACTCCCGGATGTTCGACGTCACGCGCGCGCATGACGCGCGTGACACGAGGTACACGGTGGGCTGTACAGGTCAGCCGCCCTGCGGGGTGCAACCACAGGGAGGCTCACATGCTCATGGCCCATCCAGCCGTCTTGACCAACTTGATCGAGCAGTACGAAACACTGTGGCTCCTGCACGCCGAGAACGGCAGCGACCAGGTGCGCCAGCGCATGGACGACGTCGCATACACCCTGTGCGTGGCGACGGGCACCCGCGACATCGACTCCGCCCTGATCGCCGCTCGCTACCACCTGCCCGGCGCCCGCCCGGAGGACGACTCGGCCGTGCCCACCGCCACCTGAACCCGCGCCGCGCACCGCCCGGCGCCGCGCCGCGATCCTCGAAGCCTACGACGCCACGTTACGGCCCCCTCCGCGACCTGGAGGCCCGCGCGGTACGGGAACTCGCCCGGGGCCGTGACCACCTCCACGGGGAAGGAACGGCGGCGGTCGAACGGAGGATCCCCCGGCGCACCGACGCGGCCGGCCGCACCGTGGACGACTCCTGTCGCCACCCTGGAGAAGGGGCGCTCTCGTGGAGGCGAGCGAGACTTTCCTGGCTGACCTTGTGGCGCGGTCACAGCTGATCTCGGGCCGCGACCTGGCCGGTCTGGTCTTCGACATCGGTCGGTCCCTGGGGCTGACGGCCACCGGCCTGTACGTATCGGACCTCCAGCAGACGCGGCTCATCGCCCTGCCCCAGCCCGTGCCCGCCGCGGAGCTCGAACTGGACATCGACTCCTCCCTGGCGGGGCTGGCCTACCGGCTGGAGCGCACGCACCTGACGCAGGACGGCACGACCGCCTGGATCCCCATGGTCGACGGGGTGGAACGACTGGGCGTGCTGAGGGCCGAGGGGCCGGCCCTGCCCGTCGCGGACTGCGAGACGCTCGCGGGGCTGACCGCGTTGTTGCTGGTGTCGAAGTCGACGCACAGTGAACTGCTCGTCGAAGCCGAGCGCCGACAGCCGATGACCGTCCAGGCAGAGCTGCTGTGGGCGTTCCTCCCGCCCCGCACCATCGGTACCGCCCAAGCCACCTCGACCGCCGTGCTGGAGCCGGCCTACAACGCGGGCGGAGACGTCTTCGACCACAGCTTCACCGACGGCGGGCTCCACCTGACTCTTCTGGACGCCATGGGCCACGACCTCGCCTCCGGCGGAGCCAGTGCGGCCGGCCTCGCGGCCTGTCGCGCCACCCGCCGCTCGGGCGGTCGCCTCACCGACCTCATCGGTGAGATCGACCGGATCCTGGACACCTGGTTCACCGACCGGCTCATGACCGCGATCATCGCCGATCTCGACCTGGCCGACGGGACCCTCACCTGGGTCAACTGCGCACACCCTCCGCCCCTGCTCGTGCGTGGTGGGCAGATCCTGCGCATCCTGGAGCGTGAACCAGACCTTCCGCTGGGCTGGAACTTTCACAGCCGTACGCCACCCAGCCTGCACCGTGCCCGTCTCGAACCCGGCGACCGCATCCTGCTCTACAGCGACGGCGTCACCGAAGCACGCTCCCCTCGAGGCGACCTCTTCGGCGAACAGCGCCTCGCCGACACGGTCATCCGGGCCATGGCTGCCGGGGAGCCCGCCCCCGAAGCCCTGCGCCGCCTCCTTCAGCAACTCATGCGCCACCAGGAGCACAAGCTGCTCGACGACGCCACGATCGTGATGGCAGAGTGGCACCCCACCTCCCCGGAAAACTGAGCCTTCCTCGTCGCTGCCGGTACTCAGATCCAAGGAGATCCGGCTCAGCGGCCGAGTGCGGTCTTCAGCTGCTGCTTGGTCATGGTGGACCGGCCGTGGACGTTCTTGCTCTTCGCCTCTTCGTACAGTTGATCCTTGGTGGGGCCCTGCGTGCCTGCGGGCGGCGATCTCCTGCGCCCGCTCGGTGGACTCACCGCGTCGCTCGGCGGACTCCTTGATGTGCTCGTACTGGCGTTCCCGCTTGGGGCTGGATCCGCGAGGCTTGACGGGGTTCCTTCCGGTCGGTGTGCCGTGATGGTCGGTGGCTGGGATGTCCTCGTCTCATGCGGCGGGCGCCGGGGACTCGGCGCAGCCCGGGGTCATCCGACGATTCGTCCGGCGAGCGGGCGGGTTTCGGCGCCGGCTCCTGCCCGCATTGGGGCGAGGAGTTCGCGCAGGGCGTCGGTAGCGGTGTGCTCCGGGGTCCATGCCAGTTCGGTGCGGGCGCGCGTCGTGTCCATGAGAGGCACGCGCAGTACGGCGTCGAGGAGTTGGGGCGGCGTGGGTATCAGGCGAGCGGTCCACGCGGCAGCCAGGCCGGCTCGGGCGATGGAGGCCGGAACGGTCACCGGTCGGGCGTCCAGGAAGCCGGCCAGCATGTCGGCGTCGATCGGCGGATCGGCGGCAAGGTTGAACGGACCTCGGACGTCACCGAGGGCGGCCAGCCGATAGGCATCCGCGGCGTCGTCGGTGTGGAGCGCCTGTACGCGCAGTCCGGGCAGGTCCGGGAAGAACGGCAGCAGGCCCGGGCGGACCAGGTTGCCCGGGAGGTAGCGGCCGGCGAAGATGCGTCGTTGCTCGCTCGCCGACTCCCTCTTGAAACTGAACCCCGGTCGCATCCGTACCACGCGAACCTCCGGGTGCCGCTTCTCGAAAGTGTCGAGTACCCGTTCGAGATATGCCTTCTCCCGTGTGTAGGCGGCCGCGGGCCAACCGTGGGTCGGCCAGGACTCGTCGACCTGCCGGTCCTTGGGGCCAGGCGAGTAGGCACCCACGGAAGAGGCGTGCACCAGCGCGGGAACACCGGCTGCCGCGACAGCCTCGAAGAGCCGCACACTGCCCAGGACATTGGTCCGCCATGTGACCGCCGGATCGCGGGCCGGGTGGAACCGCCAAGCGAGGTGCACCACCACGTCGACACCGGTGAGCAGCGCCGGGAGGTCCTCGCGTTCGACATTGAGGTCCACCTTGCGCCAGGCCGTGCCGGAGTCCGCCCGCTCGGGGGAACGGCGGGCCCAGCCTTCCACCGGACCGGCGCGGCGGTCCTCGTTCAACACCCGCACCAGACTGCTGCCCACGTTGCCGGTCGCACCGGTCACCACGATCCTCGGGCCGCTCCGCTGGCTGTTCATCGTCGGCAACTCCCTTCGGCACGCGGCGCACCGCCGGACGGTGTCACCCCGGAAACCACGGTCGAGAGGACCGGTGAGCGGTGTCAGAGGGCCGCGAAGGCGAACTCCTTCGTGAAGGCACTGGTGAAGACTTCGAGGTCGTCCGGTTTCCGGCTGGTGACCAGGACGCTCCGGCCGGCGCGGCAGATGTGCACCGGTTCGTCGACCCAGTCGCCGCCCGCGTTGCGGATGTCGGTGCGCAGGCTGGGCCACGAGGTCAGGGTTCGCCCTCGCAGCACGCCCGCCTCGATCAGCGTCCACGGCGCGTGGCAGATCGCGGCCACTGGCTTGCCGGCCTCGAAGAACGATTTCACGAACTGCACGGCCTGCTCGTTCATCCGCAGGGCGTCGGGGTTGGCCACCCCGCCCGGCAGGATCAGTGCTCCGTACTCGGCCACATCCGCTTCCCCCACGATGTCGTCGACGCGGAACGTGTCCGCGCGGTCCAGGTGGTGGAACGCCTGGATGTCCCCTCGCTCGGTGGAGACCAGCGACGGAACGTCCCCTGCGTCCTTGACGGCCTGCCACGGCTCGGTGAGTTCGACCTGTTCCACGCCCTCGGAGGCTGCAAGAAGCGCGATCTTCATGGGTGCCCACTCCTCTCCGGTACCGGCAGGGCCCCCGAGTACCCGCATGACCGCGATCGACTCCGAAAGCCGGATGCTGGGAGCGGGGATGTGGCCCCGCCGGTGGGATCGGAGGGGCGCGGCGCGTTGTCGGCCTGGTGATAGAGAAGCGGCGCAGGGGTACTCGCGGGCCATGACTGCCATGGAAATGCCCTACACGACAGCCGCGGGTGGAGCGACGGGCGTGATACCGCTCCTGGTCGGGATCGTCGTCGTCGCCCTGCTGATCGGGATGGCGCAACTCGGAATCCGCAAGCGCCGCCGTCGGCCCCCGCCGCCGCGACCGGAGGAGCAGCCCCATCGGCCGGTGGACCGGCGGACGGACGGCCGCCGGGGCCCGGAGCGGTAGGGCCACGTCATGCCAGAACCCGGTCGCGGGCGCGCGGCGGACACCAGGCGTTCTTCCGAAGGAGAGGCGGCACGAGGATGAGCAGGCGAGACGAGCACGAAGACCGCTACACGAGCCCGCGGGCCGACAAGCCGCTGCCGCGGGACCCCCAGGACCAGCAGGCCACGGGTGAGCCGAAGGACGATCCGCTCGCGATCCCCGTCCCCGACGGGCGAGGCGAGGGGGAGGGAGAGGGGCCGGTGCCCGACACCGACGAGGCCGGCACCGGCCGGAGGGACGACCGCGACCTCGACTCCGACACTTCCCACGTCGAAGAGGACCCCGAACCGGACGAACCCACCGGTTGACCCGGTTGACCCGGTTGACCCGGTTGACCCGGTGGAATCGCAAGCTCATGGGGGTGCGCCGCGGCGCACCCCCATGGCGGTACTCAGACCGTTCCGCGCCAACCGCCCGAGGCACCGCCGCGGTCCTCGATGAACGCCTTGAACCTCTTGAGGTCGCCCCTGGCCTGATGCCGGACGAACCCGAGTTTGTCTCCGACGGTCTCCGCGATTCCGGAAGGGTCGTGGTCCAGTCGGAGCATCACCTTGGTACGGGTGTCGTCGAGCCGGTGGAAGGTCACCGCTCCGGCCTGCCGCACCTCCCCGTGCACCGTGGTCCAGGCGATCCGCTCGTCCGGGTGCTGTTCGGTGATCTCCGCGTCGAACTCCCTGCGGACCCCGCCGACTTCCGTCACCCAGTGGGTCAGCGTCGTCGACAGCTGTTCGATCCGCTCGACGCCATCCATGAACTGAGGGAAGCTCTCGAACTGGGTCCACTGGTCGTAGACGGCGCGCAGAGGGGCGTCGACCTCGACCGACTCCTCGATCTTCGACATCTTCAACTCCACTTCCTCGTCCGTGTCCCGTGGTCGGGCTGATGCCGCGGCGGGTACCCACCCGCCCCCGCGGTACACGGTGTCCTGGAGCGAACGCTGTTCTGACCCGCGCGGGTGCACGGGGCTGCGCTGTTGGCCTCAGCCGGGACGGTCCTGGTTCTCGATGTACTCCTTGATGACGGCGACCAGAAGTGCTCACCCCACAGGTACGTGCGGATGTGGCAGGGGAACTCCTGCCGGAGGCGCCGGGCGGAGACGCCCTTGAGGGAGCCTACGAGTCGGGAGATGGTGACCTTGGGCGGGTAGTGCACGAGCAGGCGGACGTGGTCGCGTTCGCCGTTGAACTCCCGCAGCTGGGCGCCGAAGTCGGTGCACACGTCGCGCATGACCTCTTCGCAGCGTCGAAGGGTCTCGTCGGTGCATGGCACGCCGGTGCTTGGGTGTGAAGACCACGTGTGCGTGGATCGTGCATGCAACGGTACGGCCCCTCCGGATGGAGGGGTTCGATTCCCGACGTGGTGACGTAGAGCATTGCTACGATCACGGCTGTGAAAATCGTGACGCAGGTCAAACTCATGCCGGATGCCGCGCAGGCATCCATGCTTGAGCGCACCCTGCGTACGGTCAACGACGCCGCGAACTGGGTGTCGGAGGTGGCGTTCGAGCACGGCGTGCCGCGTGAGTACGAGCTGCGCAAGCACACCTACACCCACCTCAAGGCGCGGGGGCTGGGTGCGCAGGCCGCGCAGCACGTCATCAAGAAGGTGCGCGACGCGTACACCACGCTCAGGGCCAACATCCGTGCCGGGAACCTCGGCAAGGAAGGTTCCAGGCGTCGCCGCAGGGCCGAGTCCAAACCGGTCACCTTCCGGCCCGAGGCTGCCCAGCCGTATGACGACCGGTGCCTGAGCTGGCAGTACGATCAGCGGACCGTTTCCATCTGGACCGTGGACGGCCGGGTCAAGAACATCCGCTTCGCCTGCTCCGCCGACGCGTTCAGGATGCTCCAGGCGCACCGGCAGGGTGAATCCGACCTGATCGAGCGTGACGGCGTGTTCTACCTCGTCGCCACCTGCGACGTGCCCGAGGCCGGGCAGTACGAGCCGGACGGCTTCATCGGCGTGGACCTCGGCATCGGGAACATCGCCACCGCCTCCACTGGCTACCTCGCTGCCGGGCGGGGACTCAACCGGTACCGCAAGCGGCAGCTCGCGCTGCGCGCCAAGCTCCAGAAGAAGCGCACCAAGAGCGCCAGACGGCGGCTCAAGGCCCGTGCCCGCAAAGAGGCGCGGCACGCAGCCAACACCAACCACATCATCTCCAAGACGATCGTGACCGAGGCTGAACGCACCGGACGCGGCCTGGCCCTCGAAGAACTCAAGGGAATCCGCACCCGGGTACGGCTCCGCAAGCCCCAACGGGTCGCACTCCATTCCTGGGCATTCGCTCAGCTCGGAGACTTCATCGTCTACAAGGCCAGGCGGGCCGGTGTGCCCCTGGTCTTCGTTGATCCCGCCTACACGTCGCAGACGTGCGCCGAATGCGGCCACGTCGACAAGCGAAACCGTGTCGGCCAGGGGCTTTTCATCTGCCGGGGGTGCGGGGTCGTTGCCCACGCCGACCGGAACGCTTCCCACAACATCGCCGCCCGCGGCGAGAGCGTGTGGAACGCGGGGCGTGAGTCACGCGTCCCTGACACCCCATAACGGGGTGTCAGGACGGAGAAGTCCACCCCAGCAGCCAGCTGGGCACTACCTCCAAGCCCGGTCCTTCAAGACCGGGTCAAGTTGACCGAGAACCACCTGCGCTGGGTTCACGAACTCGCGCCCGAACTGCCGCTCGGGCTGCTCACCGGCACGCTGCACGCCGACCCCGTGGCCGTCGCCGAGGACCTGCACCTGACGTCGTACAACCCGAGCGGCGCCGCGCTGGAAGCCCGGCCGGAGACCGTGCATCAGCTGCATGACGCAGGGGTCGCCATCATGGTGTGGACGATCGACTCGGCCGCGAAATGGAAGCTGTACGACGAGTACGGCGTCGACGCGATCATCACCAACCGGCCCACTGAGCTGATCGGTTGGACCCAGTCCCAGGCCCAGCAGGTCACTCCCGCGACGGCCGTGACCGTCACCTCGCCCGCCGACGGCGCCCAACTGGACCGCGCCCAGCGTCCCGTGATCGCGGTGGACGTGGACAACGCCGAGGCCGCGCAGACCGTCATCACCGTCGACGGTGTGCCGCGCGAAGCGGGGGAGGAGCTGGCCCTGACGGAACTGACCGCCGGCGAACACACCTTGACGGTCAAGGCGACCGGTCCCTCGGGTACCGCCACGGCGACCAGCACCTTCACCGTCAAGGCCGACCGGGCCGGGCTCGGGCACCTGATCCTCGCCTCCCGCGGCAAGCAGAGCACGGTGTCCGTGCTCCTGACGCAGCTCGCCCACGGCAAGTACTCGCTGCTCGCCAGAACCGCGGAACTGGCCGCCCGGCAGAACGCGCTCCCGGCATCCGCGGCGAAGCTGATCGCGTCCGACGCCCGACAGCTCGACTCCGGTACCCAGGGCAACTGACAGAGCACGGCTCTCGTGTGTGCGGGCGGGGCCCCCTTGGGCAGTTTGAGTCCGAAGTGGCCGCGCCTGCCGTCGGGAGACCCATGTCGATCACCGAGTCCTTGGGGGCTCCGTTGCTCACCGTGGCCGTCACGCTGGGCGGCGGCTGGCTTGTCACCACCCGGGTCGCCGACCGTTGGGAACAGGTCAGGAAGAGCCGCGAGATGGATCTCGCGGCAGCTCAGGACTTCCAACGCCTCTACGGCGAGTTCGTGGCCGTTTGGAAGACGTGGAACGCCCTCACGGGCGGCCACACGCCTGTCACCACGCCCGAGCATCCCGGCTGGGGCTGCCTCGAACGGGCCACCACCGCCGAGGGCCAGATCGAGGCGCTCATGGCCAAGTTGGCCGCGGAGCGCTTCCTCACCGAGGACGAGATCGACATGCTCGGCGGTGTCCGCCAGGCGTTCAAGGTCGTCCGCCGGAGTATCAGACAGGGAAGACCCATCGCCTGGAACTCCTCGGGAGCCAGGCCCTACCAGGCGATCAAGACACTGTCGGCGGCCACGTCCGTACTCCTCAACACGGCGCCCCGTAAGCGTAGTCGGCCCAGCGCCACCGTCGCCGCCCGCAACTTCCGTGAGATCACGGACAATCGCCACGAGGCCACTTGGATCGACGCCGCGCGGCGCTTCCACTGACGACGGCGGTACCTCGGACCGCGAGCCCAGCGGTCGGTGTGCTCAACCCCGCAGCCGCGCCCTGAGCACGTCCACCTCGCAGCCCGGTGATCCGGGCCGCCGTCGCTCGGTTTGTCGCGGTGCGCGGGAGGCTGGATGACGCCTCGTCAAGAGGTCAGGCTCCGAGGGGAGTCCTGGGTCGCTGCCTCATCGTCCCGCGCGGCGGCACGCAGGGCCGCCTCCACGCGGCTGTCGCTGGTCATCGTCGCCGTGACCGCCGTCATCGCCAGGAGCAGACCCGCGGCGGTGTACAGAGGGGTGCGTACGTCGTAGGCGGTGGCCAGCCAGCCGCCGAGGAAGGCGCCGAACGGGGCGGCGCACATGGCGAGCATCCGGGAGGTGGAGGTGACCCGGCCCATCAGGTGCGTCGGGACGATCGCCTGACGGAGGGAGGGAGCGAGGACCATCGTGGCGCCCATGCCCGCGCCGCAGACGGCGAGCGCGAGGCCCGCGAGGTACGGGTTCGAGGCGGTGGCGAGGCCGAGGACGGCGAGTCCCTCGACCGCGGCCGTGCAGGTCAGCGCCGTGCCGGTGCCGAGGCGGCGGCCGAGGAAGGAGGCGATGCCCGCGCCGACCAGTCCGCCTGCCGCCTCCGCCGTGAGCAGCAGGCCGAAGCCGAAGGTGCCGATGCCCAGGCGGTCGTGGGCGAAGAGGGCGAGGACCGTCTCCACGGCGATGAAGGCGATGTTCCCGACCGCCGGACGCAGCGCGAGCCCGAGCAGCAAGCGGTCGCGGAAGACGTACGAGGCGCCGGCGCGGGCCTGTTGGAGCAGCGACTCGCGGGCCTGCGGAACGGGTCGGGGCGCCGCGGGCAAGGACCGTACGAGCAGGGCCGAGAGGGCGAACGAGACCGCGTCGGCGAGGAGCGGAACCGCCCGCCCGAGAGTGAGCAGGGCACTGCCCGCGGGGGGCCCGGCGAAGCCGGACATCGCCGTCTGGGTCCCGCGCAGGCGGGAGTTGGCCCGCTCCAGCAGCGCGGGGTCACGGCCGAGGAGGTCCGGGAGGTAGGCCGAGGCGGCCGTGTCGAAGAAGAGTCCGCCGAGGCCGAGGAGGAAGGCGACGGTGGCGAGCAGCGGGATGCTCAGCAAGTCCAGGGCCGCGGCTGCCGCCGGTACCACGAGCAGTGCCGCCCGCGCCGCGTCGGTGACCCACATCGTGACGCGTCGGTCCCAGCGGTCGACCAGGGCGCCGCCGAGCACCCCGAAGAGCAGCCACGGCAGGGTTCCGGCGGCGGTGACGACGGCGAGTGCCATCGGATCCCGGGTCAAGGTCAGCGCGAGCAGCGGCAGGGCGGCATGTGACACACCGTCACCGAGTGAGGAGATCGTCTGCGCGGTCCACAGCCGTCCGAACCCGGTCGGCAACTTGCTTATGGGTGACGTCATTTGGCGTCCTCCTCGGCGGCCTGTGCGCGCGAGGCCGGGTGGAACAGGGCGAAGACGAGGGAGGTGTCCGGCAGGGACGGATCGGACAGCGCCCGGTACTCGTCCGCCAGCGCCTCCAGTCGCGTCCCCAGCTCGGCGAACTGTTCGTCGGTGAGGCGCAGATGCGCCATGCGGACGTGCCTGGCGCTGTCCGCGGAAGCCCTCTCCAGGTCCGCCATCGCGTGCCGCATCAGGACGTCCGGGCCGCCCTCGCCCGGGTCCGGCAGCACGATCGACCGCGCGGCCATGGCGTAGTAGCGCTCGGTGACCCCGCGTACCTTCCGGGTCCGGACCACCTTCACCAGTCCGGCCCGCTCCAGCAGCCGTACGTGGTAGCTGGAACTCCCCTTCGCGAGGCCCACTCGGTCGGCGATCTGCGTGATGGTGGCGGGCTCGAAGCGGAGCACGGCCATGATCCGGTGCCGCGTGAGGTTGGAGACGGCACGCAGCTGTTCGTCCGTGGTGACGTGAAAGGTCTCGGGAAGGTCGTCGGCAGGCATGCGAGCAATGGTCAACGACTCTTGACCATTGCGCAAGGGGATTGTGGACACTGAACGTGGTGGTGGGCCTTGTCCGGGATCTGCGGTGCGTGCGGCGGCCGTTGTGGCGTAGTACTGCTGGGGAGCCTCAACCTGAGGCTCAACGCCCGATCTGTGTTGCCTTGGAGTTGTCGATGGCCGTTCGTCGTGTCGTACCCAATGTCCGGTCGGAGGCTGTGGAGGAGAGCCGCGAGTTTTACGGGCTGCTGGGGTTCGAGAAGGTCATGGACCACGGCTGGATCATGACGCTCGCGTCGCCGTCGAGCCCGACCGCGCAGATCAGTCTCATGGGCGAGGACAAGACCGCGCCCGTCACCCCGGACCTCAGCGTCGAGGTGGATGACGTGGACGCGGCCTACGCGGCTGTGCGGGAGAGCGGTGCGGAGATCGTTCATCCCTTGCAGGACGAGGAGTGGGGGGTGCGGCGGTTCTGCGTGCGCGACCCCAACGGCCAGGTGGTGAACGTACTGGGGCACCGCTGACGGGCAGGGACGGCGGGGGCGCGTGTCGCGTGCGCACGGCGCTCGCGTGGGGCGTGTCACCCCGGTCCGTTGCCGGGCGGGCGTGGTGGACCGGGCCGACCACGTGCCATGATGGCTCGCGACAAAGGCGACGGCGGAACGAGGAAGCCGGTGTGAATCCGGCGCGGTCCCGCCACTGTGATCGGCGAGCGGACCCCGAACAGACCACTGCCCGGATGCGGGTGGGAAGGCCGGGGCGAGCCTTGACCCGAGAGCCAGGAGACTCACGCGGTCGCCTCCTCGACGTAGCTGGGGCGGATTTCCCCGGAGAGGAGGGCGTGTAGTGATGCCCTTGGAGGGGTTGCGACCCGGCTCGATGCCCTGCGGCCACGGCGTACCGTGGTCGACCGCGGGGGTTGCGCGCCGCCCGCTGACACCCGGTTTCCCGCGGCTCCGTACCCTTGCCCCGCTCCGTCTTGTGACCCCGCTTCCACCTACCCGGTGCGGTCGTTCAGCGGCTCCGGCTGCCGTCGCGACCCCGTAGCCGAGCGGGGGCGACGCCGCTTACCCGGTCGTCGACACTCGACGCGAGTGCCCCCAGCCGTGCCCCGGACCGTGATCCGGACCGTTCCCGTGCCATCCCTCGGTGAGAGGACCCACCCCATGACGGGCAAGCGCCCTGTGACCCTGCTGTCGGCGATAGCCGCGGCCCTGCTGATGTCCGGCTGCGGTGAGAGCGCCACGCGGGACGATGCCGCTCCGAAGGGTGCCGCCGCCGACGGTTACCCGGTGACGGTGTCCAACTGCGGGGTGAGGACGACCTATCAGCGTCCCCCGGAGCGAGCGGTGTCGCTCAACCAGCACGCCACGGAGGTCATGCTGGCACTCGGCCTGGAGAACTCGATGGTGGGTACGGCCTACCTCGACGACGAGATCCTCCCCGAGTACCAGGACGCCTACGACGGCATCGACGTCATCGCGAAGGAGTACCCGTCCTTCGAGACGCTGCTGGCGGCCGAACCCGACCTGGCGTACGGGGGGTTCGCCTCCACCTTCGACGAGAAGGACGGCCGCAGCCGCGAGGCCCTGTCCGACGCGGGCATCAACTCCTACCTGAACATCGAGGAATGCCCCTCCGGCCCCGTGACGATGGCCACGATGGACCAGGAGATCCGCAACGTCGCCAAGATCTTCGGCGTCTCGGAACGCGCCGAATCGGAACTGAAGGAACTCCACGCCACCCTCGACACGGTCGAGGAGAAGCTCGACGGAGTCGATCCGGTGGACCTCTTCGTCTACGACAGCGGTGACAAGACCGCGTTCACGGCCGGCGGGGCCGGTATCGGCAACGAGATGATCGAGCAGGCCGGTGGCGTGAACCTCTTCGCCGATCTGGACAAGGCGTTCGGTGACGTGTCCTTCGAGCAGGTCGCCGAACGGGCGCCCGAGGTCATCGTCATCTACGACTACGGCGACCAGACGGTCGAGGACAAGAAGAAGTTCCTGCTGGCGAACCCGGCCCTGAAGGACGTACCCGCCATCAAGAACGAGCGGTTCGCCGTGCTGCCCCTGTCGTCCACGGTGCTGGGCGTCCGGGTCCCCGCAGCGGTGGAGTCCCTGGCCCGCCAGATCCACCCGGACCGCTTCAAGTGAGTGAGGCGGCGGAACTGACCGAGGAGCAGGGCACGAAGTCCGCCCTCCCCGCGGTGCGGGACGGCGGCGCCGATGGCCGGCGCACCCGTCGGATGCCCTTCCCGCTCGTGCTACTGGTGCTCGGCGCGCTCGTCGTGGTCGCGGCCACGTTCGGGATCGCCGTCGGGTCGATCAGCGTCCCGGCCGGACAGGTGTGGGGCATCCTCCTGCACCGGGTGCATCCGGCGCTGGCCGATCCGACCTGGACCCCGGTCCGCGAGACGATCGTCATCGACGTACGGCTGCCGCGGGTGCTGCTCGCCGGGGTCGTCGGCGCGGGCCTGGCGGTGTCCGGGATGGCCCTTCAGGCCCTCGTGCGCAATCCGCTCGCCGACCCGATGCTGCTCGGGGTCTCCTCGGGCGCCTCGGTCGGCGCGGTGCTCGTCGTCGTCCTCAACCTCTCCCTGTTCGGGGTCTTCTCCCTGCCGATCGCGGCCTTCCTCGGGGCACTGGCCGCGCTGGTCGCCGTCTACTTCCTGGCCCGCTCCGGTGGCCGGATGACCACCGTCCGGCTCGTGCTGGCGGGCGTGGCGACCGCCGAGGTGCTGTCGGCGCTCGCCAGCTTCCTGATCGTCACCTCCGACGACCCGCACAAGACGCAGTCGGCGCTGCGCTGGATGCTCGGCGGGCTGGGCGGCACCACCTGGACCGTGGTCTGGATCCCCGTGGGCGCCGTCCTGCTCGGCACCGCCGTCCTGCTCGGCGTCTGCCGGCCGCTGAACCTGCTGCTCGCGGGGGAGGAGGCGGCCGTCGCGCTCGGTCTGGACGTGCACCGCTTCCGGGCGGCGCTGTTCACGCTGGTCGCGGTGATGATCGGCACGATCGTCGCGGTCAGCGGCCAGATCGGCTTTGTCGGCCTGATCATGCCGCACGTGGTGCGCCTGCTCGTCGGCGCCGACCACCGCCGTGCGCTGCCCGCCGCCGCCCTGCTAGGCGCGGCGTTCCTCATCGCCGCGGATCTCGCGGCACGCACGGTCATGAGTCCGGAGGAGATTCCGGTGGGCATCCTCACCGCCCTGGTCGGCGGTCCCTTCTTCCTGTGGCTGATGCGTCGGAGGACAGCATGACGAGGACGACGGAGACGCCGAGCGAGAAGCCGACGGAGAAGCCGACGGAGAAGCCGACGGAGAAGGCGACCGCCAAGGCGACGGAGAAGGTGATGGAGAAGACGGTGGATCCGATGTCGGTCACGGCCGCGCCCGGCACCCTGGCCGTGGAGGACGTCTCCGTCGTCGTCGAGGGACGGGCCCTGGTGGACCGGGCGTCCCTGCGCGTGGACCCCGGCGAGGTGGTCGGCCTCGTCGGACCCAACGGGGCCGGCAAATCGACCCTGTTGCGCACCGTCTACCGGGCGCTGCGTCCGACCTCGGGACGGGTGCTGCTCGACGGTCAGGACGTCCGGCGGATGAAGGGCAAGAGCCTCGCCCGGCTGCTCGCCGCCGTTCTCCAGGAGTCCGCCGGCGACTTCGAACTCTCCGTCTACGACGTGGTGGCCATGGGCCGTACCCCGCACAAGCGGCCCTTCGACGGGGACGACGCCGACGACCGTGCCGTCATCATGGCCGCGCTCGCCGAACTCGACGCCGCCGGACTCGCCCGTGCCCCCTTCTCCCGGCTGTCGGGCGGCGAGAAGCAGCGCGTGCTCATCGCCAGGGCCCTCGCCCAGCGGGCGGGCACGATGGTGCTGGACGAGCCGACCAACCACCTCGACCTGCGCCACCAACTCGACACCCTGCGCCTGGTCCGGCGGCTCGGGGTGACGGCCCTCGTCGCGCTCCACGACCTCAACCTGGCCGCCGCGTTCTGCGACCGGATCTGCGTGCTGGCCGGCGGCCGCGTCGTCACCACCGGTCCTCCCGCGCAGGTCCTCACCGCCGAACTGCTGGCCGATGTCTACCGCGTCGACGCCGAGGTGACCAGGCGCCCCGGCACCGGTGCGCCGCCCATCACGCTCCTCACGGGCACCGACTCCTTCGGGAGGCCGAAGTGAACACCTCACGCCAGGCACCCGGGACCGTCGTCGCCGAAGCCCTCCAGGACATCGCGGCGTTCGGATCCTTCTTCTCCGTCGAGTCGGGCGGCCCAGCCGAGGGTTGGCATCCGGTCGAGGAGGCGTACGCCCGCGGCTTCGCCGACCTCGTCGCGGCGACCGCGGACCGCTACGGCACCGGTGAACTGCGCATCGGCGCCTCCATCGTGCAGCTCGGGCACGCCGCCCGCCTGTGGTCACCCCTGCTGGCCTGCACGGTCGTGCACGCGATCGTCCCCGATCTGAGCCGGGTCCTGCGCGCCGACGACGGCCCCGCACTGCGCCTGCCCGCGGACCCCGACGGCTGGTACGCCCCGGCGATACCGCGGCTCACGGAGGTGCTGTACGAGATGGTCATGACCCGGCACCTGGACGTGCTCGCCGCCGGACTGCGCGTCAAGGTGGCTCCCGGACTGCTCGCCGGCAACGCGGCGTCGGCGCTGGTGGAGGCGGCGCGGGCCGTCCTGACCGCCCGCCCGGACCTGGCCGACCCCCTTTCCGCACTCGTCGCGGGCCTGCTGAACACGGGCCGGCTGAACGGCACCGGAAAGGTCCTGGGACCCGATCTCACCTTCCGCAGGCGCAGCTGTTGCCTCTATTACCGGGTGCCTTCCGGTGAGAAGTGCGGCGACTGTTCCCTGGCCCGATGAACGGCCCCGTCGCCGACCGGGCGTAGCCACCGCACGGCGGCTACGGTCACCTCCGTGAGTACGGCACTGACAAGATCGACCGAGACCTGCGGTTCCAACAAATGCTGGAAGGAACCGACGAGATCATGCGTGTCATCGTGGCCCGCGGACTGACGGAGGCATTCGGATGAACGACGTCCTGTTCCATGTGACGGGCCGGGCGGGCCATATCACCCTCAACCGCCCCAGGGCCCTGAATGCCCTCACCCACGACATGGTGTCGCGCATCGACCAGGCGCTCACGGAGTGGGAGGACGATCCGGCGATCGAGACCGTGGTCATCAGCGGTGCGGGAGAGCGCGGTCTGTGCGCCGGCGGTGACATCCGCGCCATCCACGACGACGCCCGCGACCGGGACGGCAGCGCCTCGGCCGCGTTCTGGCGCGACGAGTACCGGCTCAACGCCCGTATCGCCCGCTACCCCAAGCCGTACGCAGCCCTCATGGACGGCATCGTGATGGGCGGAGGCGTCGGCGTCTCCGCGCACGGCAGCGTCCGGATCGTCACCGAACGGTCCAGGATCGCGATGCCGGAGACCGGCATCGGTTTCGTCCCGGACGTCGGCGGCACCTACCTGCTCGGCCTCGCCCCCGGTGAGCTGGGCACCTGCCTCGCGCTGACGGGCGCGCAGATCGGCGCCGGGGACGCCCTGCTGTGCGGGCTGGCAGACCACTATGTGCCCTCGGCCCAGTTGGGCGATCTCGTCGACGACTTCGCCCACCTGCCCGCGCGCGAGGCCGTCGCCCGCCATGTGACGCCCGATCCCGAGGGGGAGCTGCCCGGCCGCAAGGAATGGATCGACGCCTGCTTCTCCGCCGACACCGTCGAGGAGATCGTGCGACGGCTCCTCGCCCACGGTGACCCGGCCGCCAAGGAGACCGCCGAGACCCTGCTCGCCAAGTCCCCGACCTCGCTCAAGGTCACCCTCGCCGCGGTGCGCCGGGCCCGCCGTCTCGGAGTGCTGGAGCGGGTGCTGGACCAGGAGTACCGCGTCTCCTGCGCCGCCCTCACCGCACCCGATCTGGTGGAGGGCATCCGTGCCCAGGTCATCGACAAGGACCGCAACCCCCGATGGTCGCCGACGACACTCGACGAGGTGACCGACGCCGACGTCGAGCGGTTCTTCACCCCTCTCGGCGAGCGTGAACTCGGCCTCGCCACCGCCGACCAGCAGGACGGGATGGGCGCCTTCGCCGACCAGCGGCCCCCCGAGTTCCGGCACCGCTGAGCGGAGTCCGGCAGGACCGTGCGGTCCGCACTCGGTGCCGAGTGCGGACCGCACGGGAGCCCGGGTCCCGTCAGGCGCCGGCCGGGGGAGTCGCGGCCCGCCGCCGCTGGAGCAGCGGGAGCACGGCGTCCAGGACCAGGAAGGCCAGCAGGGACCAGCCCAGCAACGGGAACGCCCAGCCGACCGCGGCCACCACCGGTACGGCGACGACCAGCGCCGGCCAGGGCAGGTGCCGCCAGGTGCCGCGCGCCGGCGCGCGGCCGACGAGGGCACGGCGGTCGGCGCGCGTGGGCCGCCGCTGCCACCACATGCGGTAGCCGAGCACGATGCCCACGCTCAGGCCGAGCGCGATGACCGCGAGGACGATCTGGTTGGCCAGGCCGAACAGCGTGCCCATGTGGGCGCGCACCCCGAGGGTGCTGAGCTTCGCGAGCACCGGGTGGTCGGCCCAGTCGACGCGGGAGGTGATCTCGCCGCTGTGCGGGTCGACGGCCGCCTGGTCCAGGTGGACCGGCCACAGCCCGTCGGTCTGGGCGACCGTCCAGGTGCTCTCCTCGTCGGCGGGCACGGTCAGTTCCACCGGGCCGTCGAGGCCGGCGCCACGGGCGTTCTCCAGGATTTGGTCGACGCTCAGACCCTCCGGCAGGCCGGCGCCCGCGTCCGCGGAACCGTGCTCGTCGGAGTGGTCGTGGCCGCCCGACGCCTCCGAGCCGGAGACCGAGGTGTCCAGCTCGGGCGCGTAGGCGCTCAGCGAGGTGCGCAGCTCGGTGAAGCGCTCACCGGCGTACGCCGACCAGGTCAGCCCGGTCGCGCTCAGGACGAGCAGTCCGGCCGAGATCCACACACCGGTGACGGCGTGCAGGCTGCGGCTACGGCGCACACCCTTCGTCCCGCGCTCGGGCACCACCGTGTTGCGCTTGGCCCCGCCCGCGTAGGAGCGCCGGCGTCCGAACCACAGCAGCAGACCTCCGAGGACCAGCACCCACAGCCAGCTCGCGGCGAGTTCGGAGTACAGGCGGCCCGTCTCCCCGAGGTGCAGGTTGCGGTGCAGGTCGTCGAGCCAGGTGGCCAGCGGGGTCGATCCGAACCAGGTGGTGAGGGCGCCGCGGACCTCGCCGGTGTAGGGGTCGACGTAGACGGTGCGCTGCTTGTCCTGCTCGGCCAGCTCGGGGACGGAGAGGACGACCTTGGTGGTGTGGTCGTCGGCCTCGGGCGGGATCACCGAGGCGATGGTGCCCTCGGGGTGGGCCTCGCGGGCGGCGGCTATCTGCTCCGACAGGGGCTTCGCCGTCTCACCCACCTTCTCCACCCGCAGCTCCTGGCCGTACACGATCCGGTCCAGCTGCGGAACAGCCGTGTACGCCAGCCCGGTCAGCGCGGCGACCAGCAGGAAGGGGGCGACGAGGACACCGGCGTAGAAGTGCAGCCGGGTCAGCAGGGGCCACCAGCCGGAGCGCGTGCGCGTGGCGGCCGGGGCGGCGGTGGGGGAAGCGGCGGACGCGGGCGTCCCGGCCGGGGAGTCGGCGAGTGGGGCGCCGTCGGGGGAGGCGTCGGATGTGGTGCTCATGCCTGGGTTCAGCTCCTGAGGTCCAGCCCGGACCGCACAGGGTGCGGCCGGGATCTGTTCACTGCCAAAGGGCGCGTGCCACCGGCGCTCCCGGCGTGACGAGCGGTGCCGTGCCGAGGGCGGGGGTGGTACGCGTGAGAGCCGCCGCGCTCCCGGTTGACCGGGGACACGGGCGGAGGAACACCGGAAGGGGTCGGCGGTGCGTCGGCACCGTCGGCCCGGCCGGATCAGTGAGTGAACAGAACGGGTGGACCCCGCCGGGCGAGCGTGTGCTCCAGGACCCGGATCCGGCACGGCACCTGGTGGGCCGTGCGGAAGAGCGGAGGCAGCCGCCGCCATGCCAGCCGTGCCTGGAGCCGCGCCCAGCGGCGCAGCAGAACGAGCGCGTGCAGCGCCGTCGACAGGGGTGCGCCGAGCAGTCGGCACAGCCGCCACACCAGCGCCTCGCCCTGTCGCAGCCACCAGGCCGTACCGAGTCCGGCGACGAGGTGCGCGAGCAGCATCAAGGGACTCAGATGCGTGGAGGCCATGACCATGCCAACCGGAGCGGCGCCGGCGTCGGCCGCCCCGTTCACGGCTTCCGCGCCGTAGAACGCCGTGGCGTCCGCGTGCGCCAAGTGCTTGGCGTGCAGGCCGCCTTGGGCGGCGGGGGCCGTGGCGGTGTGGCCGGGCCCGGTGAGAGTGAAGAGCAGGTGGAGGGCGCCCTGGGTCAGCGTGACCGCGCCGGCGAGCTGCCCGAAGGTGCGTTCCCTTCCGGCGAGGCGCCCCGCGAGGAGGGCGACGGTCGTGCCGCCGAGCGCGAGGGCGAGAAGGGGTGGCCGGTGTCCTCCGGCGAGGCTGTGACCGGTGGCCGCGAGTGCGACGCACACCAGGGTGAAGAGTGCCACCCGCGCGGCGCGGAGCATGCCACGGTCGGCCATCACCCCTCCTTGCGCTCGTCGGGCGGCTCACGCCGTTCCCGCACTTCTACGCGCGCGGGTTCCTCACCGTTCAATCTCGGCCACGGAAGTCTCCGAACGAGGTCGGATTGGTCATCGTGGCCGGTCCCGTACGGCAGACGTTCCCTTTGTCGCCCGGGTCGGCTGAGCTTACCGGGACCGGAATCAGCCGCACCAGGGGGCGTCGGGAACGCTCATTCGCCGTGTGCCTTCACCGGGTACGGCACGTCGGCGGGCCGGCCCCGTGCACCGTGGCCGCGTCCTTCACCTGACGGTTCCGGGTCAGGCGAGCTGAACCCGGGCCCGGCGGCGGGCCGCCAGGGCGAGTGTGTCCAGCAGGGGGACGGTGCGGGACCAGCCAAGGCAGGTGTCCGTGACGCTGAGATCGGGGCGCGGGGGCCATGCCTCCGCGCTCTGGCCCCCGTCGGACAGATAGGACTCGATCATGACGCCGGTGAGGGTGGTGTCCCCCTCGGCGACCTGCCGGGCGAGGTCGGCGACCACGCCCGGCTGACGGTTGTGGTCCTTGCCGCTGTTGCCGTGCGAGGCGTCGACGACCACCCGCCGGGGGAGACCGGCCGCCGCCAGGAGCGTGCGGGCCCACGCGAGGGACGCGCGGTCGTGGTTGGGGGCGGGACCGCCCCGCAGCACCAGGTGGGCGTGCGGGTTGCCGACGCTCCGCACGGCGGCCAGACGTCCGTCCGGCGACAGCACCGGAAGATCGTGCGGACGGGCGGCGACCTGGATCGCGGCCACGGCGGTGTCGAGGCCGCCGGAGACACAGTTCTTCATCCCGACCGGCATACCGAGCCAGGACGCCAGATGGCGGTGCGGGGGACTGGCGACCGTCCGCGCCCCCACGGCACCCCAGGACACCGTGTCGGCCACGTACGGGGCGAGCACCGGGTCGACGAACTCGTAGGCGAGCGGCAGACCGGTGCCCGCGGCACGGGTGAGGAAGGACCGGCCCGTGTGCAGGCCCGCCGCGATGTCCCCCTGCTCGCCGAGCGCCGGTGCCGTGAGCAGACCGGGCCAGCCGCACGCGGTGCGCGGCTTCTCCAGATAGGCGCGCAGGACCACGACGAGGTCGTCCGCGAGGCGTCGCGCGGCGGCGCCGAGCAGGTCCGCGTACTCCAGTGCCGCGTCCGTGTCGTGCACCGAACAGGGGCCGACGACCACGAGGAGCCGCGGGTCCCTGCGGTCGAGCACGCCGGCGATCGTCTCGCGGTGACCGGCCACGGCCGCGCGCACGGCCGGCGGCAGCGGATGAGCCGCCGTCAGTTCCGCCGGACCGGGCAGCGGTCCGCCGACGGGGGGACCGGCCGGATCGAGCACCGGGGCGGGCGCGGTGCCGCCCACGCGGGTGGACACCTCCATCACGGCCTCCGCACGGCATGGGTCCGGGGCAGCCGGGTCGCACCGGCGGCCGCCAGCACGCCGAGTCCGACCACCCACCAGAAGGTGTCGGAGAAGGCCGCGGGGATGTCCTGGTCACGTGCCGCGAGCCGGTCCTGGAGCACCACGGCCAGCGCGGCCGTGCCGACCGAACCGCCCACCGTGTTCAGCAGGTTGAGCGCACCGGAGGCCCGCGGGATGCGTTCGGGCTCGATGCGGCTGTACACGATGTTCATCACCGGAGAGCTGATCATCGCCATCCCGAAACCGCGCACGGTGAGTGCCGCAGCGCTCGCCAAATCCGGCAGCCCGTGGTCGAGCTGGGTGAAGGGCACGGTGCCGGCGAGGACCAGGGCGATCCCGGTGACGACCAGCGTCCGCGGGGCGACGCTGTCGATCGTACGGTTCACCAGCACCGTACCCACGACGGCGCCCGCCCCCTGCGGAGCCAGCAGCAGACCCGTCTCCCACGCCGAGAGGCCGCGGCCGGTCTGGAAGTACAGCGGGAGCAGGAACATCGTGCCGAACACCGAGGCGCCCAGGACGACCAGCGCGAGCGCGGCGGCGCCGAACGGCGGCCGGGCGAAGAGCCGGGGGTCGATCAGGGGGGTGCCGCTGGTCCGCAGGCCGTGCACGGTGAACGCGGCCAGCATGGCGGCGCCCGCCACCACACCGATCGTCGCCGTGACCTCACGGCCGTGCGCCACCTCGGTCAGGCCGTACACCAGCACGGCCAGCCCCGGGGAGAGCAGCGCGGCGCCCCGTACGTCGAACGCCGCCCGCCGGGGCGACGGCGGCAGCACCGGGACATGACGGCGGGCCAGCACCACGGCGACGAGGCCGATCGGCAGGTTCACCAGGAACAGCCACTGCCAGGGCGCCACACCCAGCAGGGCTCCGCCGGCCAACGGGCCGAGCACCGGCGACAGCAGCGGCACCACCGCGACGACACTGATCACCCGCCCGGTACGGGAGGGACCGGCGATCCGCGCCAGCAGCGCCTGCCCGGTCGGCGGCAGCAGACCGCCGCCCAGGCCCTGGAGCACCCGGAAGACGATGAGACTGGCCGCCGACCAGGCCAGCGCGCACAGCGCCGACCCGACCAGGAACACGCCCACCGCGACGAGCCAGACCCGCCGGCCCCCGAAGCGGTCGGCCAGCCAGCCCGAGGCGGGCACCGCCGCGACGATGGCCAGCAGATAGGCGGTGCTGACCCACTGGATCTCGGTGACGGTGGCGTCGAACTCGGTGGCGAGGGTGTCGATGCCGACGCTCACGATCGTCGAGTCCAGGGAGGCCATGAACGTGCCGAGGACCAGGATGAACGCGATACGCATCAGCTGTCCGTCGACCCGCTCGGCGGGCGCCGGTGACGCGGTGTCCTTGCTCATCGGCACTCCAGGAAGGTGAGGATGTCGTCGTCGAGGTGGTCGCCCAGGTTCCGCAGGAGTGCCAGGAGTTCCGCGGCGAGTCCGTCGGCGTCCGGTGCGCCCCGGTGGGCGAGTACGGCCGTCCAGGTGTCGCCGTCCGGCATGACGGTCAGGGTGACCGGGTGGTGGGTGGCCTCCCGGAACCGGGTCCCGACGAGGGTGAGCCCAGGGGCGGGTTCACGCAGCCGGTCCGGGTCCACGGGGTAGTTCTCGAAGACCACGAGGCTGTCGAAGAGCCGCTGTCGCCCCGTCGTCCGCTCCAGGTCCGCGAG
Source organism: Streptomyces sp. NPDC048002 (assembly GCF_040653275.1). NCBI lineage: Bacteria > Bacillati > Actinomycetota > Actinomycetes > Kitasatosporales > Streptomycetaceae > Streptomyces > Streptomyces sp. NPDC048002. The sequence goes on from NZ_JBEZNL010000043.1 coordinate 41,931, forward strand.
GGCCACGTGCTGGTGGTCGACCAGCCGGCGCTGACCCGCCTGGAGCGCGGCGAGTGTGTCGGCCAGCGTGCCCGTCAGCCGGGCCCGCACGGGCACGGTGTTGGCCAGCAGGCCGATGATCTCCTCGACGCCCTCCAGCTCCGGCGGACGGCAGGCGACCATGGCGCCGAAGCAGACGTCCCGGCGGCCGGAGCGCCGGGCGAGCAGCACCGCCCAAGCGCCCTGCACCAGCGTGTTCCGGGTGAGACCGCGCTCGGCGGCCAGCCGGGTCAGCCCGGCCACCAGCTCCCGGTCGAAGGTGACGACCGTCGGCTCCCGCCACGCCGGTCCCAGCTCCCCGGCCCCCAGGTAGTCGCCCTCGGGCAACCCTGCCAACTCCGCTGCCCACAGCGCGAGATCGGGCTCGTGCTCGGCGCGCCAGCGCAGGTAGTCGGCGAACGGCACGGGCGTGGGCAGGTCCGTTGCCGCGCCACGGACCCTGGCCGTGTAGAGCGCGAACAGCTCCCCGAGCATCCGCGGTGCCGACCAGCCGTCCGTGAGCACGTGATGACTGGTCAGGACGAGGTCGGCGCGCTCGGCGCCGTGACGGATCACGGTGAGCCGGAAGAGCGGGCCCTCGGCCAGGTCGAACGGCTGGGCCAGATCGGCGGCGAGCACCTGATCGGCCGGGCCGTCCGTCACCCGGAACTCCGGTCGCGGTGCGACGGGGAGCACCGCGAGGCCCGCGGGGAAGACCGCGCCCAGGTTGGGATGCCGGATCAGCAACTCCTCGCCCGCGGCACGCAGCGCGTCGAGGTCGAGCGCCCCGGACAGGGAGAACGTCGACTGAACGGTGTAGGGGTCGGGCCGCTCCGCGCGCGAGTGCCGCAGCATGACCTCCTGAAGAGGCGTCAGCGACTGCACCTCCGCCCCCGCGCCGCCCGTTCCGACCGCGGCGATCTCCGGGTCGGCGGCCGAACGCAGCAACTCGGTCCTCAGGTGGTCGGCCAGCCGAGCGACCTCTGACTCCTCGAACAGCGCGCGCGGCCAGGTGATCCGCAGGCCGAGCGCGTCGTCGCGCACCAGCGCGTTGACCATCAGCGCGTACGGCAGCGGCATCCGGTCCGAGCCGCCGGAGCCGAGCGGATCCGCGTCCGCGGGGGCCTGCCAGGGCACCTCCCCGGCGGGGGCGCCGGGGAAGCGGCCCAGGTAGTTCCAGGAGATCTCCGGCTCGACCGGGTCCAGCAGTCCGGCCGTGGTGAGGATGCCGTGGCCGAGCCCGTCGCCCTGCGCGCGCAGCCGCTCGCCGACCTCCCGGGGGCCGTCCTCGGGGTCGATCAGGACGGGGTGCACGGCGGTGAACCAGCCGACGGTCTGGGACAGGTCCACCTCGGGCGGGCGGCCGTGACTCTCCAGCGCCACCAGCAGTTCCGCCGTGCCGCGCCAGCTCCGCACCGCCCGCGCGAGGGCCGGCAGCAGCACCGCGTCGGGCGTCGTGCGCAACAGCGCCGGCAGAGTCGTGACCAGGGCGCGGGTGGCCTCCGCGGTCAGCCGGATCTCGTGGTGCGCCGCGGTCGCGGAGGTGTCCCGTGCGGGGTCGAGCGGCCGCGGCGCCAGGGACCGCGGGGCGGTCATCCGCCGCCAGTGCGGCAGTTCGTCCCGCCGGTCCGCCTCGCGCAGGGAGCGCGCCCAGCCGAGGAACGACTGTCCGTGCCGGTCCGGAGTCCCGCCCTCGTGGGCGTGGCGCACGTCGTCGAGCAGGACGCGCCAGGACACGCCGTCGACGACGAGGTGGTGGGCGAGCAGCACGAGCCGGCCGGGCCGGTCCGGTCCCGCGTCCACCCACAGGGCGCGCAGCAGCGGTCCGGTGCGCGGATCCATCGCGTCACGGGTGGCGGCCGTCCACGCGTCGACGACGGCCCGCGGATCGCCGGTCTGCGTGATGCCGGTGAGCACGTCCGCCCCGCGTACCGCTCCGGCCTCCGGGATGCGCAGCGCGTCGTCGGTGAGCCGGGCGCGCAGGACGTCGTGACGGGACAGGACGGTGTCGAGGACGCCCTGCCAGTGCGTCGCGCGGCCGCCGGGCGGGACACAGATCTCCACCCACTGGCAGAAGCCGTCCGCCGCCGTTCCCGCGCGGCGCAGCAGGTCGCGCATGAGGGGGGTCAGCGGCGCGTCCCCGACGGCCGGGGCGGTGGTGGTGTCCCGGGTGCGGGCGCGGGCCGCGATCCCGGCGACCGTCGCCCCCTCGAAGACGTCGCGCGCGCCGAGCAGCAGCCCCTGGCGACGCGCCCGCGACACGACCTGGAGGGAGACGATGCTGTCCCCGCCCAGGGCGAAGAAGTCGTCGTCCGGTCCGATGGCGTCGTCGCCGAGGATGTCGCGCAGCACGCCCAGGAGCACGGCCTCGGCCTCGGTGGCAGCCTCGCGCCGTCGGGCCGTGGCGGTCTCGGGGGCGGGCAGCGCCGCCGCGTCCAGCTTCCCGCCGGGGCTCAGGGGCAGCCGGTCCAGCGGCACCAGTGCCGTGGGCACCATGTGGTCGGGCAACTGGGATGCCAGATACGCCCGTACGGCCGCCGGGTCCCACTCGGAGCCGTCGGAGGGGATGACGTAGCCGACGAGCCGGCCCTCCCGCACGATGACCGCGCACGCCCGTACGCCCGGGTGGCGGGTGAGCGCGGACTCGATCTCGCCCAGCTCGATGCGGAAGCCGCGGATCTTGACCTGGTGGTCGGCGCGGCCGAGGAACACCAACTGCCCGTCCGGACGCCAGCGCACGAGGTCGCCGGTGCGGTACATCCGTTCCCCCGGCGGCCCGAAGGGGTCGGCCACGAAGGCCGCGGAGGTCAGCGCCGGGCGGCCGATGTAGCCGCGGGCCAGGCTCCGTCCGGCGAGATACAGCTCGCCCGTCACCCCGGTTCCGACCGGCTGGAGGCCGCCGTCGAGGACGTAGGCGCGTACCCCGGGGTCCTGGCGGCCGATCGGCAGCGGGCCCGGATCGTCCGGATCGTATTGCCAGGTAACGGAGTTGATGGTGACCTCGGTGGGACCGTAGGCGTTGAAGAGCGCCCTTCGGCCCTTGCCCCAGCGCCGGGCCAGCTCCGGGTCGAGGCGTTCGGCGCCGACGACGAAGAACACGTCCGGGTCGACCGTGCGGTCGTCGGGCATCGCCGCCAGGAACGACGGCAGCAGGTTCACGCCGGTCACCCGGTGCCGGACGATGTAGTCGAGGAGTTCGTCGCCCGGTACGCGCACCTCGTCGGGGGCGATCACGGAGGTGCCGCCGGACAGCAGCGGCACCATCGTCTGCCAGAACGCCACGTCGAACCCGGTCGAGGCGAAGTGCAGATACCGGTCGTGCTCGGTGACGCCGACGACCTCCTCCTGGAGGGCGATCAGATCGGGCACACCTCGGTGGGTCACCCCGACTCCCTTGGGGCGGCCGGTCGTTCCGGACGTGTAGATGACGTACGCCAGCGCGTCCTCGGTCAGGGCGGCACGCGCCTCGGCGGGATCGGTGTCGGGCATCCCGTCCAGCGTGGCCGGGTCGTCCAGACGCAGCACCGGCACCTCGCGGGTGCTCGGCACCTCGGCGCCCGTGGTGAGCGCGGCGGCCGGAGCGATGTCGTCCAGCATGTACGTCAGCCGGTCCCGGGGGTAACCCGAGTCCATCGGCACGTACACCGCGCCCGCCTTGGCGATGCCGAACAGCGCCACCGTCATCTCCACGTCCCGGCCCAGCAGTACGGCGACCGGGTCCTGCGGCCGTACCCCGCGCCGGATGAGAGCGTGGGCCAACCGGTTGGCCTGCCGGTCCAGTTCGGCGTACGACAGGCTGCGGTCGCGGCACACCAGTGCCTCGGCGTCGGGCTTGCGGCCGACCCAGCCGGCGAACTCCGCCAGCCAGTGGCCGCGTTCCCGGGCGGGCACGATGGTGGTGCCCACGCGCAGCACGCGGTCCCGCTCGTCGGCGTCGAGGCTGGGCAGGGCGATCGCGGGCCGTTCCGGGTCGGCGACGATCTCCCGCAGCAGATGGTGCAGCCTGCGGCCGTAGTCGCGGACCGTGTCCTCGGTGAAGGCGCGCGGCTGGTAGCCGAGTCCGATCGTGACGGCCTCGCCGGGCAGCACGATGACGGTGAGCGCGTAGTGCGTGGCGTCGGTGATGTCCACGCCCGCCAGGTCGAGTCCGGGGCCGACCGGCTGCCGGTCCCGGCTGGAGAGGGGGAAGTTCTCCATCACCAGCATGGTGTCGAACAGTTCACCGACACCGGCCGCCCGCTGGATCTCCGGCAGGCCCACGTAGTGGTGGTCGGCGAGGGCGACACTCTCGGCCTGCACCTGCGCCAGCAGCTCTGCCGTGCTCTGGTCCTGGGTGTGCCGTACCCGTACCGGAACGGTGGTGCCGAGCTGGCCGATCATCGAGCCCACCGCGTCGACCTCGGCGGGCCGCCCCGACACCGGGCAGCCGAACACGACGTCCCGGCGGCCCGTGAGCTTCCCCAGCAGCAGTCCCCAGGCGGTCTCCAGCACCGTCGTCAGGGTCACGCCCCGCTCGCGGGCGAAGGCGCGCAGCCGGTCGCTGAACTCGGCGCCCAGTTCGACCGCGACCCGGCCCGGCCGCTCCACCGCGGTCTCCGTACTGGCCGGGGCCAGCCGCGTGGCACCGTCGACGCCCGCCAAGGCCTCCCGCCAGGCGGTCAGGGACGCCGCCCGGTCCCGCTCGGCGAGCCAGCGGAAGTACTCCGACACGTCAGTGGGGGCGGGCACGTCCGGGCCGCCGCCGAGTTCCGCGTAGATACCGAGCAGGGCACGGCCGACCAGCGGCATCGACCAGCCGTCCAGCAGGGCGTGGTGATTGGTGATCACCAGCTTGTGCTCGGCGGGGCCGGTGCGGCACAGCAGGAAGCGGATCAGGGGCGGACGGGCCGGATCGAAGGGACGGCGCAGTTCCTCGTGCGCGGCCTCGGGGAACCGGTCGTCCGCCCTCCAGTCGAGCACCGCCTCGGCCGGGACGACCTGGACCACCTCGTCGCCCGCCGTGGCCAGGTACACCCGCAGTGAGGGGTGGCGGCACAGCAGCTCCCGCGCGGCCTCGGCCATGCGCTCCGCGTCGAGTTCGCCCTCCAGCGTCGTCACCGCCTGCACGACGTAGACGTCGGTGTCCCGGTCGTCGCGGACCAGGGTGTGGAAGGACAGCCCGACCTGGAGCGGTGTGGCCGGCCACACGTCCGCGACCGGGCCGACCCGCTCCAGCGCGTGGATGGCACTCTGGTCCAGGCCGACCAGCGGAAGGTCCGACGGGGTGAGCCCGCCGACCGCGCCGCGCGCGTGCTCGGCCAGCGCGTCCAGGGCGGTGGCCCAGCACTTGTGCAGGGCGGCGACGGTGTCCGCGTCGAGCACGCCGGTCGCCGCCGTCCAGTCCACGGACAGCCGGGGCGCGCCTTCCTCGTGGACGAAGCAGTTCAGCGCCAGCACCTGTTCGAGGGCCTTGCCGTCCGGTTCGAGCACCGAGAACGCGTCCCGCTCCGGCAGCCGCCACCCGGTGCCGGACAACGGCGCGAACCGGCCGAGGTAGTTGAGCAGCACGTCCGGCGGCGGTACGGCATCCAGCTCGGCGGCGGTCGCCGGGTCCAGGTGGCGCAGGACGCCGTAGCCGATGCCCGCGTCCGGCAGGGAGCGCTTGGCCTCCTTGGCCGCGCGCAGGACGTCACCGACGCCGCCCGTCGCCGGGACGCGCACCGGGAACTCACTGGTGAACCAGCCCACCGTCGCGGAGAGATCGAGCTGCTCGCGGCCGTGGCCCTCCAGGGTGACGGTCACGGCGTCGTCGCCGGAGCCCCACTCGCGCAGCGCCAGGACGAGGGCCGCGAGCAGCACTTCGTCGACGCTCGCGCGGTACGCGGCGGGCAGCGTCGTCAGCACGGCCTCGGTGACCTCCGGCGACGCCACGGTGACCGACCGGTGGGCGGTGGCCACGGTGTCCCGGGCGGGGTCCAGCGGCCGCTCGCCCAGCCGGGCGGCAGCGTCCAGTGCCGCCCGCCACACGGGGAGTTCGGCGCGGCGCGCGCCGGACGTGCCCTGGGCGGCGAGGAGCGTCGCGTGCCGTCGCCAGGACGCCCCGGTGCGGGCGAGCGTTCGGCCCGCGCAGGCGGTGTGCAGGTCGGGCAGCAGGACACGCCAGGACACGCCGTCCATCGCCAGGTGGTGCACGGCCAGGACGAGCCGGTCCGGCGCGTCGCCGGCGGAGCGGACCAGAGCCGCCCGCAGCAGGTCGCCGGCCCGGGGGTCGAGTTCGCCCACCAGACGCCGGGCGACGGTCTCCACGTCTTCGCCGCGCACCTCGCGGACGACCGGCCGGACCGCGCCCTCGGGGAGGATCTCCAGACCGTCGTCGCCGACGCGCAGCCGCAGGGCGTCATGCCGGTCCAGCACCTTGCGCACCCCGGACACCAGGTCGGCGTGGGTGAGTTCGTCGACCGCCAGGGCCGTCCACTGGGCGTACCCCGCCACGACGGCCACATCCGGGTGCGGGTCGAGGAGCCCCCGCACGATCGGCGGCGCGGGAACGGGACCGGTGGGCTCGTCGGCCGGCTCGGGGGCGTCCGCCACCCACTGGGCCGAGGCCGCCAGCGCCGCCAAGGTGCGGCGCGCCAGCAGATCACGCGGCCGCAACTCCAGTCCCAGCGCGCGCAGCCTGCCGCTGACGGTGATCGCGGTGATGCTGTCGCCGCCGAGCGTGAAGAAGTCGTCGTCCACTCCGACCTCGGCCACCTCGAACACCTCGGCGATGGCGGCGCACAGCAGTCGCTCCCGTTCCGTGCTCGGGGCCCGGCCACCGCCTGCCGCCGCCGGGGCGGGCAGCCTGGCGCGATCGAGCTTGCCGTTGGGCGTCAGGGGCAGCGCGTCGAGCACCACCACCGCGGCGGGCACCAGGTGCTCGGGCAGCCGCTCGGCGAGAACGGCGCGGACGGCGTCGCCGGTGAGGGCCGGCGTCGAGTCGGCGGCGTGGCCGGGGGGCGTGTCGGCGGTGCGGCCGGGGCGCGTGTCGGTGGTGAAGCTGGGGCGCGCGTCGGAGGTGCGGCCCGGCGTCGTGTCGGCGGGGCTGAGGACGACGTACCCGATCAGCCGGGACGACCGTACGGCGGCGCCCGCCGCGCTCACCCCGGCAACCGCGGTGAGCGCGGCCTCCACCTCGCCGGTCTCCACCCGGTGGCCCCGGATCTTGACCTGGTGATCGGCGCGCCCCACATACTCGAAGCCCCGCTCCGGCACCCAGCGGGCCACGTCACCCGTGCGGTACATCCGCGCACCGGGCGGCCCGAACGGGTCGGCCACGAAACGCTCGGCGCTCGCGCCGGGCCTGCCGTGGTAGCCGCGTGCCAGGTGCGGGCCGGCCAGGTACAGCTCGCCCGCGCTGCCCCGCGGCACCGGGTGCAGGGCGCTGTCCAGGACGTACGCCCGGGTCCCGGCCAGCGGGTGCCCGATCGACGGGACGCTGCCCGTGACGGGTGCCCAGGTGCTGTCGACGGTCGCCTCCGTCGGCCCGTAGATGTTGCGGGCGGGGACGGCGGACTCGCCGATCCGTTGCCACAGCGCGGGCGGGGTCGCCTCGCCGCCGAGGACGAGCAGCGCCGGACGCAGGTCCAGCAGACCGCCGTCGAGCAGCGGCGCGGCCATGGAGGGCGTCGTGTCGACGACGTCGATGCCGTCCCGGGCGAACGCGTCGAGCAGGGCCTCGGCGTCCCGGGTGGTCTCCGCGTCGTAGACGTGGAGTTCGTGCCCGCACAGCAGCCAGACCAGGTGCTCGAAGGCGGAGTCGAAGGCGAAGGAGTAGGTGTGCGCGACGCGCAGGCGGCGGCCCGCGCCGCGCTCGGTGTCGGCGACGACGGTGGACCGCTGGTGGTGCAGCAGCGCCGCCAGCGAACCGGACCTGACGAGGACACCCTTGGGGCGTCCGGTCGATCCGGAGGTGTGGATCACGTAGCCGAGGTGCTCGGGGTGCCGCGGCGCGGCCAGTTCCTCCGCTCGCAGCGGGCCGCCCGGGTGGGTGTCCGCCTCGGCCAGGAGGGTGGCCCAGGACAGTCCTTCGGTCTCGGTGGCCGTCAGGACCAGCGCGGGGCCGGTGTCCTCGATCAGCGAGCGCAGCCGCTCGGCCGGATGCGTGACGTCCAGGGGCAGGAAGCCCGCGCCCGCGTCCAGTACCGCCAACTGCGCGGCCACCATGTCCGCGCAACGGGGCAGCGCCAGGGCGACGACGTCGTCGGGGCCGATCCCGCGGGCGTGCAGCGCTCGCGCGAGCCGGTGCACCCGCTCCGCCAGCCCGCCCGCGGACAGCCGCTCGTCGCCGCAGACCAGCACCGTGCGCTCGCTGTCGGCGGCGGCCATCGCGTCCAGGGCGGTCGGCACGTCCAGCGGTGTGCCGGGCAGCGCAGACGGCGTCCACCGCGCGGGCGGCCCGCCGGGCTCCCCGGACATCGGGACGCGGGCCACGGTCAGCCCGTCGAGCAGACCGGTCAACAGGGCCCGCAACGCGGTCAGTTTGCCGTCGACCGTGGCCTGGTCGTTGGTACGGGAGTCGGCCTCGAAGCCCAGGTGCAGCCCGCCGTCCGGCGTCGGCAGCACGGCCAGGCCCATGTCCTCGGGCGGGCCGCCGGCGATGTTGCGCATGGTGCCCTTCGCCCCGGCGAAGTTCATCGCCAGGTCGAACGCCTTCAGGTTGATGCCACGGCCGTGCAGCAGCCCGCCCGCGCCCGGCACCCCGAGGTCACGCGGGAGGTCCTCGCCCCGGTAGCGCTGGTGCGCGCGGGTCTCCCGCAGGACACCGGCGACCCGCCTGGTCAGTTCGGCGAGGTCGTCGGTGGCGTGCACCGCCACCTTCAGCGGCAGCACGTTCACGGCCATCGCCGGAGTGCGCAGCTCGGCAGAGGTCGACCGGCACATCAACGGCAGCGCGAAGACCACCTCGGAGCGGCCCAGCATCCGCTGGAGGAAGGCGGCGTAACAGGCGATGAGCGCCTCGCCCCAGGTGACGCCCGCCTCGTCGGCGAAGGCGCGCAGCCTCGCCGTGTCCTGCGGGGGCAGCACGGTACGAGCGGTCAGGGCAGGACCGGGCGGCCCGGCGACGGCCGGCGTGTCGCCGAGGTCCGGCAGCGGCGTGAACCGGTCCACCCAGTACGCGCGGTCCTCGGCCGCCTCGTCGCTGTCGCGGTAGGCCCGGTCGTCGGCGACCAGGGCGGCCATCGTGCCGAAGGCCTTCCGCGGAGCCCCCTTGCCACGCACCAGCGCCGTGTAGCGGGTGGCGGTGCGGCGGGCCAGCATCGCGCCGCTGTAACCGTCGATGACCAGGTGGTGGCCCATCTGCGTGTACCAGACCTCGTGGTCCGACAGACGCAGGACGACGGGGGAGTACAGCGGCCGGTCGGTCATTTCCCGGCACACCTCGGCCGCCCGCGCGCGCTCTGCCTCCACCAGCGCCGCCGCGGCGGCGGAGGGGTCCGCCTCCGCGCCGAGGTCGATGACACGGGGCGGGTCGACCGGCGTGTCGCTGACGGTCTGCCGGGGCCCGTCCGGCGTGTCGAAGACCCGCAGACGCAGGCTCTCCGCCTCCTCGTTGACCGCGCGGACCGCCTCGGCCAGCGCGGCCGTGTCGATCGGCTCGGCACCGGGTTCCTGGCGGATCTCCACCACGTCACCGACGACGTAGTACGGCGAGTCCGGTTCGAGGCGTTGCGCGTTCCAGATCCCCAACTGGGCGCCGGTCAGGGGGAGCAGGCGATCCGAGGGGACGCGTGGGGTGCTCAACTCATGCTCCTTGAAGCGTGGGAACGACCATGGGCGTGCCCGTCACCGGGTCAGGGACGATGACACTGGGCAGATCGAACACGTGCTTGATCAACTCGGCGTCCACGATGTCCGCGGGGTTGCCCTCGGCGACGACGTGACCGTCCCGCATGGCCACCAGGTGGTCGGCGAAACGGCAGGCCTGGTTGATGTCGTGCAGGACGGCGATCACCGTGCGGCCCTCGTCGCGCAGGGCCGACAGCAGACCGAGCAACTGGTACTGGTGGGTGATGTCGAGGAAGGACGTGGGCTCGTCCAGCAGCAGGTACGGCGTCTGCTGGGCCAGGACCATGGCGATCCACACCCGCTGGCGCTGGCCGCCGGAGAGTTCCTGGACGGGCCGTTCCGCCAGGTCGGCGACGCCCGCCGAGGCCATGGCGGTGCGTACGGCGGCCTCGTCGTCGGGCGACCACACCGTCAACAGCGACTGGTGCGGGAAGCGTCCCCGGGCGACCAGTTGACGGACCTTGATGTCCTCGGGGGACAGCGGGTCCTGCGGCAGGAAGCCGAGCTGTCTGGCAAGGTGCTTGGACTTGTAGCCGCCGACCTCGCGGCCGTCGAGCTCCACGTGCCCGGACGCGGGGTCCAGCAGCCGCACGAACGCCCGCAACAGGGTCGACTTGCCGCACGCGTTGGGGCCCACGACGGCCGTGAAGGCGCCGTCGGGGATGTCCAGGCTCAGCTCGGTCGACACGACGCGCTCGCCGTAGCGCAGGGTGATCCGCCGCGCCGTCAGACGCGCCGTCAGACGCGCCGGCCGGAGCGCGGCGCGCCGCGGTTCTCCGTCCGCCCCGGCTTCGCCTGCGGTTTCGACGGCGACCGTCGCCTCACCCGAAGGCTCCTGGTCCACCCTCGTACCTTGCTTGCGGTCGGCGCTCACCGTCGCCCCACCTCCTTGGACAGCAGCCAGATCAGATAGCAGCCGCCGATCGCGGTGCTCACCACGCCCACCGGCAGCGCCACCGGCGCGAGCAGCGCCTGGGCCAGCAGATCGGCGCCCTGGAGCAGGACCGCACCCGTCAACGCGGCGGGCAGCAGCGGAACTCCGGGCGCGCCCGCCAGCCGGCGCCCGATCTGCGGGGCCGCCAGCGCGATGAACGCGATCGGCCCGGCCACCGCGGTCACGGTCGCCGTGCAGCCGACACCGACGAGCACCATCGGCAGCCGCAGCCGGTTCAGCGCGACCCCGGTGGTGACCGCGAGCGCGTCGCCGAGCGAGGTCTGGTGCACGGCACGGGCCTGCGCGGCGATCAGTGCGAGCAGCAGCCCGATCACCCAGAACGGAATGAACAGATCGGCCCAGTCCACGCCGTTGAGCGAGCCGGCGTTCCAGCCCACCGCCGCGATGGCGACCTCCAGCTCGGCCCGCAGCACGATCCACGAGTTCAGGGCCGTCACCATCGCGTTGACCGCGATGCCGATCACCACCAGCCGCAGCCCCGAGAAGCCCCGGTCCACGGAGAGGACGTACACCACGGCCGAGACGATCAGGCCGCCCACCAGCGAGGCGCCCGCCAGCTGCGCGGACGTGCCCGACAGGACCGTGATGGCGAACAGCGCGCCCGTGTACGCGCCCGAGTCGAGTCCGATGACGTCCGGGCTGCCCAGCGGATTGCGGGTCAGGTTCTGGAAGAGCGCTCCGGCTACGCCGAGCGCGGCGCCGAAGACCAGCCCGGCCGTGACCCGGGGCAGCCGCCAGTCGACGATGACCACGGAGTGGTCCGTCCCGCTGAGCGCGGCGACCACCTCGCCGGGGGTGGCCCAGGAGGCGCCGCCGTAACACAGTCCGAGGAACCCGAGACCCAGGCTGAGGGCGACCAGGACGGTCGACGTCAGCACGGTGCGGCGCGAGGTCCCGAGGGCGAGAGCGATCACGTTCACAGTGACCCCGCCCCGTGCCGGCGGACGGCCCAGATCAGCATCGGGCCGCCGAGGAAGGCGGTCACGACGGCCACCGGAACCTCGCCGGTCGGCAGCAGGACCCGCGATCCGATGTCGGCGACGAGCAGCAGCACCGGGCCCAGCACCATCGAGTACAGGATCAGCCAGGGCACCGAGCCCGCGGTGGGCCTGCGCACCAGGTGCGGCACGATCAGCCCGACGAAGAGGATCGGCCCGGCCACCGCGGTGGCCGCGCCGCTGAGCACCGTGATCAGGGTCAGCGTGGCGGCCCGGATGTGCCGCACCCGGGCGCCGAGCGTGTGCGCCACCGTCTCGCCGAGCGCCAGGGCGTTGAGCGGCTTGCTCAGCAGCAGCGCGGCGAGCAGGGACAGCCCGATCGCCGTCATCGGCAGCAGCAGCGGGGCCTGTTCGCGGCCCGCCAGTGAGCCCACGGACCAGAACCGGAAGGCGTCGAAGACGTCCGGGAGCATCAGCCGCAGGCCGAGCCCGACACCGCCCAGCACCGCCGTCAGCGCCATGCCGGCCAGCACCAGCCGCAGCGGCGACTGCCGGCCGACCGCCATCACCAGCAGGGCCGCCAGCACGGATCCGACGACCGCGCAGGCGAGTTGGCCGCCCGCCCCGCTCGCGAGCCCGAGCGCCGAACCCACCGTGACGGCGAGTCCGGCACCCGCGGTGACCCCCAGGATGCCGGGCTCCGCCAGTGGGTTGCGGGCCAGCGTCTGGATGAGCGCGCCGGCGACCGCGAGCGCGGCGCCGACCGCCACGGCCAGCAGCGCGCGCGGCGCACGGACATCCCGGACGATCACATGGTCGTCCGTTCCCCGGTAGTCGAACAGGGCCCGCACCACCTCCACGGGCGGGACCCGGTGGGCGCCGACGCCGATGCTGAGCACGACGACACCCGCCAGCAGCAGCATCCCGCCCACCAGCAGCCCGAGACGCGGCAACTCCCGCCTGCTGCCCGCCCGTTCGGCGGCGCGGATCCCGACGGTCATCGGGTTCCTCCAAGGGCACTTATGTATGACTTCAGAGAAGTGGCCCCAAATCGCCTGTCCAGTGCAACGATCGCAATATGGCGACACCACAGAGGGGCCCGGAGTATGCCGGGCGTGCCCGGTACACCTACCGGCTTCGTGTGTCGTCGACCGCCAGAGCGCACCTGATGGCCGAGTGGGCGCGTTGCCGGTGGGTGTGGAACGAGTGCGTGGCCATGTCTCGTAAGGTCCACGCCGCGAATCGGGACACGGTTGGTAAGACGACGTGCGGTCCGGCCCAACTCGACAAGATGCTGACCGAGGCACGCGCGGGCATGTTGTGGCTGCGTGAGGGTGCCTCGGTGCCGCAGCAGCAGACCATCCGGGACTTCGCAAGGTCCCGTACGAAGGCACTGTCGGACATCAAGGCGAAGCTGCCTGTGAGGCAACGCGCTGGGATGCCCCGCATCAAGCGCAAGCGCGACGCGCTGCCCACCCTCAATTACACCCGCCGCGGCTTCCGGCTCAGGGACGGCCGCCTCCACATCGCGGGCGGCATCGTCCTGACCGTGGTGTGGTCGCGGGACCTGCCCGCAGCACCGACGAGCGTGCGCGTCCACCAGGACAGCCTGGGGCACTGGTATGCATCGTTCGTTGTCACGCCCGAGGTCCAGCCACTTCCGGCCACGGGCCGGGTGTTGGGTGTGGACTGGGGCGTCAAGGAGACAGCCACCACCACGTCCGACGTCCATGATCTCCCCCACCCGCAGCACGGACGCAAGGCGCAGGGGAAGCAGGCCCGGTACGACCGGATGATGGCACGTCGGAAGCCGAAGATCGGGCAGGCAGGGTCGAAGGGCTACCGCGAGGCGAAGAAGTGGCGGGCGCAGACGTACGCGAAGATCGCCCGGCAGCGGCAGGACACCGCCCGCAAATGGGCCAAGCGTGTTGTGACGGACCACGACACCATTGCCGTCGAGGACTTCAAGCCGAAGTTCCTCGCGAAGACCACCATGGCCCGCAAGGCCGCTGATGCAGCGATCGGCGCCACCAAGACGGCCCTGATCGAGATGGGCTGCAAACACGCACGGGATATCCGTCTCGTGCATCCCGCGCATACCACCATGGACTGCGCGTTGTGCGGAGCGAGAGCCAAGCACGCACTTCCTCTTTCGGAACGTACCTACACCTGCACCGCGTGCGGAGCCGTGTCCCTCAGGGACAAGAACTCCGCGCGCATGATGCTGGTCCGGGCTGGTCTCAACCCGGCTGGTGTTGATCGTGTATGAGCTGGCGGACCGCTGGTCCCCAGCCAACGGGAGCCAGGAATTCCCGATCTCTAGAGCGGGGAGGACGTCAATTGTCCAGCAGAGGGGCGAGCGACTTGTCGAGCGCGTCGAGGGTCTTCTGGGCGTCGCCGTACGTGGCCGCCTCGGTGTAGGCGACGGGGAAGGTCATCTTGTTCTTGACGGCGGGCAGGTTCTTCCACAGCTTGGAGTCCATGACGTACTGCACGCCCTCCGGGACGCTGCCGTCCGCGTTGACGGAGTAGGTGATGGCGTCGGCCTCACCGAGCGAGTCCGACAGCTCCTCGATGGACGGGTACTCGCTGACCGACTGGGAGCCGGGCCCCTTCTTCTTGACCTCGCCGTAGTAGGTGGCGCCGATGTCCTCGGCGATGCTGGTGCCCCACGAGCCGCCGAACTCCCGCTGGAAGGTGCCCTTGGAGGTGTCGCCGTAGCTGCCGACGTGGCCGAGCTTCAACTGGGGCAGGACGTCCTGGTACTTGGTCTTCAGCTCCGCGGCCTTGGCCTCGTACTCGGCCTTGACCTTCTCGTAGCTGTCGAGCACTCCGGCGGCGTCGGCGTGCTTCTCCGACACCTCGCGCCACTGCGAGGGCACCATCGGGCCGACCGCGACGACGGGGGCGATCGACTTCAGGCGCTTCATGTCGATGTCGCCGAGCGCGGGGACCGGCACACCGAGGATGATCAGGTCCGGGTCGGCCTCGGCGATGGCCTCGTAGTTGGTCTCGGCCGCCGACTCGCCCGCGACCTTGGTGAGCTTCTTGTACGTGGCCAGGTCCTCGTCGCTCATCATGGCCTCGCCGCGCTGCCAGGAGGAGATCCCGACGAGCGGCGCCTCGGCCTGGATCAACGCCGGCACGGCGTAGCCGGTCGCGATCACGCGCTGCGGGTCGGCGGGGATGGTGACCTTGCCGCTGTCCGCGGCGAAGACCCGGGTCTCGCTCTTCTGGTCCGACGAGGTGTCCGCCTCGTCGCTGTCGGAGGACCCGCACGCGGTGAGGGCCAGGGCCAGTGTCAGGACGAGGGTTCCGACACCCACCGGGCCGGATGATCTGCGGGCGAACATGCGCAACTCCTTCTGGACGTGCGTGACGTGCGGACGTGGCAGGGCAGGGCTGCCCTGCCCACGGGGTGCGTGGGGGGTGGGTGCTGACGGATCTCAGCGGCCGTGGCTGTGGCGGACCTCAGCGGCCGTGGGAGAGACGGCTCTCAGTGGTCGTGGTGGTCGTGGTGGTCGTGGCTGTGCGCGGGGCCCGCGCCGCCGGGCTGCTCGGGTTCGTCCTCTTCGTCGAAGTCGGCGACGCCGAGCTTCCAGTAGCCCGTGACGATGTGGTCGGCCCGCGTGAGCTTCAGCTCGTCACGGACCCAGCGCCGCAGGGGTCTGATCTGTCCGGCCTCGCCGGCGATCCAGGCGTACAGCCGCTCGCCCTCGGGCACGGTCACCGCGGTCACGGCGCGTTCCATGGCGTCGCCGGTGCCGGGTGGCCGCTCGCCGCGGTGCAGCCAGCGCACCTCGATCCCCTCGGGCGCGGAGAGTTCGATCTCCTCCTCGGGGCCCGCGACCTCGATGAACGCCCAGCCCTTCGCGTCCCTGGGCAGGTCCTCCAGCCAGCGTGCGATCGCGGGCAGAGCCGTGATGTCACCGGCGAGGAGGTAGCGGTCGTAGACCGGCGGCACGATGAGTCCGCCGGGCGGCCCCGCGACATGGACGACGGCACCGGGCTTCACGTCCAGGGCCCAGTCCGAGGCCAGTCCGCCGGCGTGGGGTGCTATGTCGATGTCGATCTCACCGCTCGCGGGGTCGTAGCGGCGGACCGTGTATTCCCGCGAGACGGGTGCCGGCCGGGGCCAGCGCAGCAGGTCCCCGTTGGGTTCCGGGAGGCGCAGCGTGCCGTCCGGGTCGGGGAAGAGCAGCCGGACGTGGTCGATGGGCGAGTGCGCCTCGAATCCCTCGGTGCCCGGTCCTCCGAGGGTCACCCGCAGGAGTCCCGCGCCGACCATGGCGGTGCGTACGACCTCCGTCTCGCGGACGCGGATGGGGTAGCGCACCTTCTCCGGGCGGTCGCCCGCCCGGACCTCGGCGATGCGGTTCAGGTGCCGGTACGGTGCCCGATCGGTCCGGGTCACGCGTTCTCACCGGTCAACAGCTCGGTCCAGTGGGCCAGTTCGGGGCGTTCGGCGAGGTCGGGCAGCTCCAGGTCCTCGGCGCCGGTGGAGCGCCAGCGCTCGACCAGGGTCATCAGCCGTACCGAGTCCAGACCGAGGTCGCGGAGGTTCTCGTCGGGCCCCAGCTCGGCGGGGTCGCAACCGAGGACTTCCGCGACGTCGGCGCGGATGCGGTCGGGGGACAGTGCCTCGCTCATCGGTGGGCTCCATGGGGTGTCGGTGCCGCCGGCGTGGCCGGCCGCGAGTGGTGTGGGCGGTGATAGGGCTGGGGAGGGTGGGGCGGTGGCGTCACAGCTGGTCCTCCAGGCCGAGTGCCCGCAGCAGGGTGCGGAACTTGGCGGCGGTTTCGTCGACTTCGGCGTGGGGGTCCGAGCCGGTGACGATCCCTGCGCCGGCGAAGAGCCGTATGGTCCGGTCGCACACCTCGGCGCTGCGGATCGTCACGGCCCACTCGCCGTCGCCGTTCGCGGCGGTCCAGCCGACCGCCCCCGCGTAGTAGCCGCGGTCCTCGGGTTCCAGGGCGGCGATGGCGTGCCGGGCGGCGTGGGTGGGGACGCCGCACACGGCCGGTGTCGGGTGCAGGGCCTCGGCGAGGCCGAGCGCGGAGCAGGCCGGGTCCGAGGGTTCGCGCAACCGTCCCTCGATCCGGGTCGACAGGTGCCACATGGTCGGCGTGCCGATCACCTCCGGACGCTCGGGCACCTTCAGGTCGGTGCAGAACCGGCCCAGGGCCTCGGCCACTTGGGCGGAGGTGTGGGCGTGTTCACCGAGATCCTTGGCCGAGTCGCGCAGCCGCGCGATCCGCTTGCGGTCCACCGTGTCGTCGCCCGAGCGGGGTGTGGAGCCGGCGAGCGGGTTGGCGACGACCGTCGTCCCGCGGCGGGAGACGAGCAGTTCGGGGCTGGCGCCCACCAGGGTGCGCGGGGCGGGGTCGCCGGGTCCGGTGACGTCGACGGCGAAGGCCAGGGCTGCCGGGTTGGCGTGCACGAGCCGGGCCAGGAGTGCGGGTACCCACACGGGGGATTCGGCGGTCAGTTCCAGACAGCGGGCGAGGACGACCTTGCGCAGCTCGCCGCCGTCGATGGCCTCCAGGGCGCGGCGCACGGCGTCGGCGTAGGCGGCCGGGTCGGGGCGCGGGGTGACCCGCCACGCGGCGCCGGCGTCGACGACGCCGGCGCGCGAGGCCGCCGGGGCGCCCGCGTGCCGTACGACGGCGGGGATCAGCAGGGAGGCGTCCGCCTCGGGGCGGAAGCCGAGGGCTCCGACGACCACGGGTTCGGAGAGTCCTGCCGCGGCTGCGGATCGGAGTGCGGTGGCCGCGGCGGAGGCCCATGTGCCGCCGTGGGGGCGGACTTTGGTGTGGACGCCGTCGGCGAGGAGGGTGCCGTGGGCGGAGGAGAAGTAGAAGGAGCCCGTCAGGTAGGCGGCCAGCAGGTCGGCTGCCAGGGGGACGGGACTGGGGCGCACGAGCGCGGATATGGGCACGTCAGCGCCCTGTCCGTAAGCACAGGGTGACGCTACCGAAATCCCGGGCGGGCATGGGGAGCTCCTCTCGGCGAGCGAAGTGAAGTTAGGCTAACCTAAGCAGTGGGGCGGCTGGCAAGAGGAAGCGGCGAGAACTTCAACAAGATTGTCGGCAAACGAATGTGAGTCATCGTCAGCTCAGCGGTTACCGGACGGAGTCATGGTCCGGCCCTTGGATTCCGTCGGCCGCGGCGGGCGCGGGAAACCCCGGTGGCCGTCCGGTCTCCGTCCTTCGCCGCGCTGGAACCAGGTGAGCAGCGGACCGGTCATCACCGTGGTGAGCACCGCCACGACGACCAGCAGGGCGTACCAGCGGTCGTCCAGCAGGCCTGCCTCCCTGCCGACGTTGAGGGCGATCAGCTCGGTCAGGCCCCGGGTGTTCATCAGTGCCCCGATGACCGCGCTCTCCCGCCAGGTGCGCCCGCCCAGCCGCGCGGCCAGCGCGCAGCCGCCCAGCTTCGCGACGACGGCGACGACGAGCAGCGCGGGCAGCAACAGGGCATCCATCGGGCCGAACCCGCCGAGGTCGACGGAGAAGCCGGTGGTGATGAAGAAGACCGGCAGGAGCAGCCCGCCCGTCCGGGCCGACCAGGAGACCAGCTCGGTGTCGGGGGTGCCGTCGGCCAGGCGCGGCATCAGCAGCCCCGCCAGGAACGCCCCGAACACCGCGTGCAGACCCAGCGCGTGGGTGGCCCAGCCGGAGAGCAGGGCCGCGGCCAGGAGCGGACCGTCCCGCAGGGGGCCGGTAAGGGCGGAGGTGCGTCGCAGCAGCGGCCGGGCCACGGCGGCCATGGCCAGCAGATAGCAGGCCAGCAGGCCGAACAGGACGGCCGGTGCACGCTCCCCGGGCCCGGCCAGCGCGATGACGCCCGCGAGCAGCAGCCAGCCGACCACGTCGGTCAGCGCCGCCGCGGCCGTGGCCACGGTGCCCTGGACCGTGCCGGACAGCCCCCGGTCGCGGATGATGCTCGCGAGGACGGGCATCGCCGTGATGGAGAGGGCCACCGCCAGGTACAGCGGGAAGGCCCACCCGTCGGGAATGCCCTCCGGCGCGAGGTCCGTGCCGACGACCAGCCACCCCAGGGCCGCGCCCGCCGCCATGGGCACGGCGAGCGCGGCGACGGACACCGTGGTGACGGCGCGCCCCTGGTGGCGCAGGAGCGAGGTGTCCAGCTCGCAGCCCACGGAGAACATGAACAGGACCAGCGCCACCTGCCCCAGCACACCGAGGAACGGCAGCGCCTCGTCGGGGACGAGCAGGGCGCTCGGGTCGCCGGGGAGCTGACCGAGGACGCTCGGCCCCAGCGCGAGGCCGGCGAGCACCTGGCCGATGACCGGGGGCTGGCCGACCTTGCGGGCGAGCGTCGTCAGCAGTGCCGCCAGTGCCACGACCGTGCCCGTGGCCAGCAGCACGCTGGAGGTGATCTGCTCGGTGGTCACCGGTCCGGCCCCCTGGGCGCCGTGACCGACGGTGTCATGAGACGGGGCTGCCCTTGGCGGCGGTGTCCTCGGCGTCGGTGTCGGCGGCGGTGGCGGTGGCGTCGATGGTGGCGGTGGCGGGAAGGGCCCAGCCCAGGCCGTCGGGGGAGGCGACCAACCCGTCGTCGAACAGCGGGCGTTCCAGCGAGGTCGCCGTGCCGAGGGAGGCGCGGGCCTGGATCTCGTTCATGCCCTGCATGACGTCGGTGACGACCTGGGTGCCGAACAGCTCGCCCATCCGCTCGCCGCTCTCGCTCTGCGCGGGCCCGGTGCGGTCGACGGCGTCGGCGAGGTCCTTGGAGGAGGTGCTGAACCGCTCCTTGAGGGTGTCGACGTCGATCAGGGCGGTCTCGCCCGCGTTGGCCGCGGAGACGCCGCCGACGAGTTCGACGAAGGCGCGCAGGTCGGTGACCTCGGCCTGGGAGACCTTGCGGGCCTGCCAGAAGTAGGAGTCCTCGTTGTGCTGCATGTCGTAGAAGGCCAGCAGGAACTCGTAGAAGACGCCGTACTCGCGGCGGTAGCGGCGCTCGAACTCCCCGAACGCCTGCTCCTCGTCCAGGGTTCCGGCCAGCGCGCTGTTGATGGAGCGCGCGGCGAGCAGACCGCCGTAGGTGGCCAGGTGGACGCCGGTGGAGAAGACGGGGTCGACGAAGCAGGCGGCGTCGCCGACCAGGACCATCCCGGGCTGCCAGAACCGCTCCATGGCGTAGGAGTAGTCCTTGCGCACCCGCAGCTCGCCGTAGGGGCCCTCGGTGACCCGGGTGGCGTCCTTGAGGTAGTCCTTGATCATCGGGGCGCGCTCGATGAACTGGGCCATGGCGGCCTCGGGGTCGCGGGAGAGCGTGCCGACCTGGGATCGGTTGACGACCGCGCCGACGCTGGTGAGGGTGTCGGTGAGCGGGATGTACCAGAACCAGCCGTCGTCCCAGGCGCAGCAGAGGATGTTGCCGGCGTCCGGTCCGGGAAGGCGCTTGCCGCCCTCGTAGTAGCCGTAGAGGGCCACGTTGCGGAAGAAGTCGGAGTAGTTGCGCTTGCCGACGGTGCGGGCGAGCTTGCTGTTGCTGCCGGAGGCGTCCACCACGTACCGGGCCGAGGTCTCGTGGGTGTTCCCCTCCTCGTCCGTCCAGCGAAGTCCGGTCACCCGGCCGTCCGCGCCGTCCTCCAGCACGGCCACGGCGGCGCACCGCTCACGGACGTCGACGCCGAGGCGGCGGGCGTTGTCCAGCAGGATCTTGTCGAACTTCATCCGCTCGACCTGGTACGCGGTGGAGGTCGGGCCGGACATCAGCGGCGAGTAGGCGAACAGGAAGTTCCACGGCTCGGGGTTGGAGCCCCAGCGGAACGTGCCGCCCCGCTTGGGCATGAAGCCCGCCTTCTCCATCTCCTCGAAGACGCCGAGGAAGCGGCAGATGCCGTGGATCGTCGCGGGCAGCAGCGACTCGCCGATCTGGTGGCGCGGGAAGGACTCCTTCTCAAGCAGCAGCACACGGTGGCCGGCCATCGCGACCAGTGCGGCGGTGGTGGAACCGCCGGGGCCGCCGCCGACCACGACGACGTCGTAAGGGTCGGCGGTGCCCGCACCATGGGTGGAAGCGCTTGCGGGGGTAGTCACGTTGATTCTCCCTGACGATGGAGTCGAGTCGGTCCGGGTCGCGGAGCGTGGTGGCGCTGTCGAGCCGAGGGGCCGCGCGGAGGGGGCGGCGGCTCGTGGAACGGGCCGTCCCGGTCGGCCTTTCCGTGCGTGGCAGCGGTGCGTGAGCCGGAATCCCGGGAGTCGGCGAAACGTCCGCCGGACTACGGCGACCTGGACGCAAACTTAGGTGAGGCTTACCTTAAAGATGATGGATGCGTCGGTCAACGGTCGCCAACTGGCCTGAGAAAAAAGCGCAGTTGAGGACCGTCGGGTTTGAGGAGGGAACTCCGACGGCGTTGAGGAGGAGGCGGATACGGCACCTGACTGGTCGAGTTACGGTCCCCCTTGTGCTCGGGGCCCCGCTCGCGCCGTACACCTCAGATGCAGGTTCGGGGTGCGGCGCGGGCTGGTCGAAGCGATTGCGCTCATCGCCGGGGGCGCCGACCGGTTCTGCCGCAGGGCGCGAGAAGGCGAACCCGCTGTACCGCGTCTTCCGCGACCTCGGGGTGTACGGGGAGGTGCACGCGTGCGTGCTGCAGGACTGCCGCCGTGACCGCGGGCGAGTTCCTCGTCGCCAAGTCGGCCGCGGGTGCGTGGAAGGCGGCGCGGCTCTGCGGCGCGCCACGGGACGATCGCCCTGGGCGCGGACCGCGGTGGTCCGCGACTTCGGTGTTGTTGAGGCGGGTCGGCGGCCCGGCTTCGGCTCCGCTCCGGGCGTTGCCGGGGCCCCTCTCGGTGGCCTCCGGGTTCACCGCCGCGAGCGCAGCGCGGAACTGCTCCTGCGCCGCGGCCTCGTCCCGTTCGACGAAGCCGCGGCCAGGCCTGGGGCGCCGAACCCGTGGCCGGAATCGCGAGTGGCTCGGCTCGTGCGCAGCGCCGCGATCAGTGGTGTCGGTGGTACGTCAGGAAAGGGCCGCCAGGCTCGCCGGGCGCATGTCGGTCCAGTGCTCGTCCACGAAGGTGAGGCAGTTCTGCCGAGAGTCCTCGGTGTGCGCGACGGTCCATCCCGCGGGCACCTCGGCGAAGGCGGGCCACAGGGAGTGCTGGTTCTCGTCGTTGACCAGGACCAGGTAGCGGGCGTCGTCGTCCTCGAAGGGGTTGGTGGCGGTCATGGGGTGCGCTCCTTGTGCGAGGGTTGAGTCCGGTGACGGTTGGGTGGGGGAGGACCGAACGGGTCAGGCACGTAGGGAGAGGTCGCCGTCGCGCACGAGTCCGTCGTCCTGCGAGTCGGTCCGCTCGGCCAGGTCCAGCAGGAGTGAGTCGCACAGTTCGCCCGCGCGGACCGCCAGCGTGGACAGGAGCGAGGACGTGATGCCGTGGGAGTGCTGGGTCGCCGCTCCCTGGACGTAGATGCCGGAGCGGATACGGGGCGTGGTGGCAATCCGATGGTCCCGGTCGATCCGCAACCTTCCCTGACCGTCCGTCAGGCACTCGTCGGCCAGCGGGCCCAGCAGTTCACGCGGATCGGCGGGCTGATAGCCGGTGGCGAGGACGACCGCGTCGCAGTCGAGGGTGTGGGTCTCGGGAGTGAGGAGCCGGCGCAGCACCACGCGGACGCCTTCGGAGAGTGCCTCGACGCCGTGCAGCGCGGTGGTGTTGAGCATGCGCAGCCGCTCCGTTCCCGCGAGCTTCTCCTGGTACACGGTCTCGTAGAGCCGCCTGATCAAGTCAGGGTCGACAACCGAGTAGTTGGTGTTCCCGTGGTAGTCCAGCAGGCTCTGTTTGATCTCCTCGGGTGCCGTGTAGAAGTCGTCCACGGCCGCCGGGTCGAAGATGCGGTTGGCGAACGGGCTGTCGTCGGCGGGGCTGTAGCCGTACCGGGTGAACACGGCGCACACTTCCGAGTCCGGGAACTCCCGGTGCAGGAACTCCGCGGTCTCCGCCGCCGATTGACCCGCGCCCACTACGGCGAATCGGCGGTGTGGTCGATGCGTCAGTGTTCGCGCCCGGAAGAGCAGGTCCCGGTTGTGCCACACGCGGGGCCCGGTTGAGATCCCCTCCGGGATCCGGGGTCGCAGTCCGGTGCCGAGAACGACATTGCGGGTACGGAGGACCCGGTCCTCACTTGGTGCGCCACCGGCGGGCCGGGTGAGGACTTCCAGGCTGTCGACGGGGCCGTTCGGAAGTGAGGGCCGGACCGCGTGCGCCTCCCGGCCGTAGTGGACCTGTTCGTCCACCATGCCCGCGCACCAGCGCAGATAGTCGTGGAACTCGATGCGGGTGGGGAAGAACGATTTCTGGTTGATGAAGTCGGCGAGGCGGCCCTGCTCGTGGAG
Source organism: Streptomyces sp. NPDC048002 (assembly GCF_040653275.1). Classification (NCBI taxonomy): domain Bacteria; kingdom Bacillati; phylum Actinomycetota; class Actinomycetes; order Kitasatosporales; family Streptomycetaceae; genus Streptomyces; species Streptomyces sp. NPDC048002. Next base: position 65,014 of record NZ_JBEZNL010000043.1, read on the forward strand.
ATAGCGCAGGAACGTGAAGCGGCTGCCGGGGTCGCGCATGGTGGCCAGGTCCTTGAGGAACGACACCTGCATCGTCGCTCCGGCCAGCAGCATGCCCTGGTGCCAGCCGAACTCCCGCTGTCGCTCGATGAACGCCGTCCGCAGCGTCCGGGCCCTCCCGCAGTGGGAGTTGTGTTCCCCGATCGCGATGGCGAGTGCGAGATTGGCCGGACCGAAGCCTATGCCGACGAGGTCGTGGTCCGGTCGTTCGTCGTCCTGCCTCGTGTCTGCGTGCCCTGCTGACATGCTCGTCCTTTGTTCAGGACCCGTCCGAGGTCGATGCGCCGCCTGCTGGGGCGGGAGACGGGCGCGGAGGTAAGGGACCGCACACAAGATCTTAGGTAAGGCTTACCTAAGATCGCCTATGGTGCGGGGGGTGTCAAGTCCCCCGAGGGTGCGGCGGCCGAGTGCGGAGCCGTCGGGTTGCCGACTGCGGTGGCCGTGATCGTCGTGCCGATCCTGTCACCGGCGAAGACGCGCAGCAGAGCGTGCGGGACCCGCCCGTCGACCACATGGGCGCCGCGCACGCCGCCGCGCACTGCACGCAGGCAGCCCTCCATCTTGGGTGCCATCCCGTCGGTGAGGCGGGGCAGCAGGGCCTCCAGTTCGGTGGCGTCGAGCCGGTCCGCCACCGTAGTGCTCCTGGGCCAGTCGGTGTAGAGCCCGGCGACATCGGTGAGGACGACCAGCTTCTCGGCGTCCAGCGCGGCGGCCAGCGCCGAGGCCGCGAGATCCGCGTTCACGTTGAAGACCTCTCCGCCGGCGCCCCGGGCCAGCGGTGACACCACCGGGATGCAACCCCGGTCCAGCAGCGCCCTGATCGTCTGCGGCGCGACGTCGACGACATCTCCGACCAGGCCGATGTCGACGGGCTCACCGTCCGACCAGGCCGTGCGCCGCACGGCGGTGAGCGTGTGGGCGTCCTCGCCGGTCAACCCGACCGCGAGCGGGCCGTGGGCGTTGATCAGGCCGACGATCTCGCGCTGCACCTGGCCGGCCAGGACCATGCGGACGACGTCCAGCACCTCCGGTGTCGTGACCCGCAGTCCGGCGGTGAAGCGGACCTCCAGGTCGAGCCGTGCGAGCAGGGAGCTGATCTGCGGCCCGCCCCCGTGCACCACCACCGGGCGTACCCCGCCCGCCCGCAGGGCGACGACGTCCTCGGCGAAGGTCCGCTTCAGGTCCTCGTCGACCATGGCGTTGCCGCCGAACTTCACCACGACCGTCCTGCCTCGGCAGTGCTCCAGCCATGGCTGGGTGGGTGCGGCCGGCGCCCCGGCCCGTGCGCGCTCGGTCGAGGTCGACGTCATCGCGTGGTTCGTCCCTTCGCTGGGACCCCGGAGGTGACACCGTGGGTCGTCTTGGGCGTTCCGGGCGGAGGCCCGGCGTGCGCGGACTGCGGAACTGACGGTGGTGGCTGGTGACTGGGTGCGCCGCTCTCGGGAAGGTGGACGTCAGCCGTCCCGGTGCCGCCCGAACGGGAGCCGAGGGCCCGGATGCCCGACCCCTGAACTCGAAACGTGGGCCTCCGCGTTGGGCCGGCCGCAGGCGAGGTAAGGGTAGCCTAACGTAGCTGTGGTGTGTCTTCGGATCCGGCGCGTGGAGCGAAGGACGGGTGGCCGTGCCGGTGGAACGGGCCGGGCTGACGGTGCGTTCCCGTCGCGACCTCGGCTGGAATCACCGGCCCCGGGTGGTCGGCGACGGTCGGGGCCGGCCCCGACCGTCCGCCCGCGACAGGCGGCCCGTCCCCACGCGACCTGCGGGGACGGGTCGTCCGGCCCTGGGGTGAGCGGAGCGTGCCATGGCTGCGTATCAGTGGTCGTCGAATCACTTTCGGTCGAAACCCGCTTCTGAACTGACAACAAAGGGTGGCGTAAGTTAGGTTAGGCAACCCTAACTTTAGACCTCCGGGAGGATCCGGATGCGTCGTACCCCTTTGCGCGCCTCCATGCCGACAGCCGCCGAGCGTGCCCGCTCGATTCTGACCGTCGCGCACTCCATGACCGTCGTGACGGACGGTCACCACACCGAGGTCCGGCGCCTCGACGGCACCGGTGCCATGGGCCACGTCCATCTCCACGCGCCCTTCGAGGGCCCGGGTACACCGCCGGAAGGGCGCGTGCCCGTCCGGCTGGAACTGACCGACGTCGCCCCCACGCCCGTACGCGACCGACTGCGGGCCCGCGTCACCGTGACCGGACTGCTCGCCGCGCCGTACGAGCCGGAGTCCACCGACAGCACCTGCATGGAGTTCGGGCAGTGCGTGCTGGAGGACGAGAACGGCCGCGTGTACGTCACCCTCCAGGAACTGGAGGAGGCCGAGACCGACCCCGTCGCGGCCAGCGAGGCCGGCATGCTGACCCACCTGATCGACGAGCACCCCGAACTCGTCCCCCTGCTGCTGCGGCTGGTCCGCCCGCACCCGGGCCGAGGGATACGGCGCGCACTGCCGGTGGGCATCGACCGCTACGGCCTGACGCTGCGTCTGGAACGCTCGCGGTCCCACACGGACGTACGGCTGCCGTTCAACAAGCCCGTGCACCACATCGACCACGTCGGCGCCCAGATCCACGCTCTGCTGGCCACCGCCCGGCGCCTCGCCCACAGCGGACGCCTGCTGACCTGAGCCAAGAAAGGCCGGACCCATGATCCCGCCGCGTACCGCCTCCTACGCCATGCCCACCGCGGCCTCGCTGCCGGGCGAAGGACCGCCGTGGAGCCTGGAGCCCGGCCGGTCCGCTCTCCTGGTCCAGCATGTGCAGAACTACCTGCTGCGCAGCCTCCAGGACCAGGCCCCCGTCGCCCAACTCCTCGCCAACATCGGCCGGATCACCCGCTCCGCCCGGTCCGCGGGGGTGCCCATCGTCTACGTGGTACGCGGCCAGGGCCAGCGGGTCGCCACCTGGCCGGACGCACCGGGCCGCACCCTGTCGGAACCGCCGGTCGAGGCCGAGGCCCGCGCCGTGGCGCACGTCGTCCAACCGCAGACCGGTGACACGGTGTTCACCGCCAAGCAGTACAGCGCCTTCGCCCGCACCCGGCTGGGCGCCCGCCTCAAGGAACTCGGACGGGACCAGCTGATCGTCGTCGGCGCCCTGGCCCGTACGGACATCCTGCTCACCGCGGCGGACGCCTGGATGGAGGACCTGTGTCCCTTCGTCGTGGCCGACGCCCTGATCGACCGGACCCGGGACGACCACGACATGGCCGTCCGCTGGCTGGCCGGCACGTGCGCGACGGTCACCGCGACGGACTCGGTGGTGACCGCGTTCACCGCGGGCACCGCCCGGTCCGCCGCGGTCTGAAGCGGTCGCCCACGAAGTGCGGCGCGGGGGGCCGCCCCGCGGGCGGGCCCCCCCCGGCCACCTCGGGAGGGGGGGGGGCGCGGGGGGGGGGGGTTGCCCCCGCGGCGGGGGGGGGGGCCCC
>NZ_JBEZNL010000044.1:0-68032 GCF_040653275.1 Streptomyces sp. NPDC048002
GAAATCTCGCGGGACCGTCAAGCATCAGTCCGGTACAGACTGTCCAACTTCTCGTGGGACTTCACACTACGGGGAGAACGACATGGCCGTTGACAGACATGCTTGAAGGGGGGAGCACCCTGCACCCCAGGCTGTGTCCAGGGCAGTGACCTGGAAGGTTGCCGAGATGACGAGGGGCGGGGCCCTGTGTTAGGTGCCATCGGTAAGCCTGGAACTGAGCCACGGAACACCCCTGCGTCGGTGGTGAAGACGTCATTGACGTCCGCGGTGAGCTTGTCGCGGGCCGGAACACCCCCGCGTCGGCGGGGAAGACCTGTGCTTCGGCCACAGGGCCCAGCCCGGCGACGGAACCCCCGCGTCGGCGGGGAAGACGGCATGGACTGGGCGATCAGCTACGCCGACACCGGTGTCGACGGTCAGCCAATTCCCCATGTCAAACGCCAGACAATTCCCCACCCTCTCGCGTCTGGTTGCTGACGCGAGCAGTCAAGGCGGCGCTCAATCGTCCGCAGTGCCTGCACTGGCTCTCCAGGCGGCAGTGACACATCCCTCTTCCCAGTGCCACCAACCCTTCTCGTCGCCGTGTTCCAACAGCTTGCGGATCCGCTGGATGTCTGCTTCCGGCGGGATGTCCAGCGCGACCATCCGGAACTGCTCGATGCCCTCGCCCTGATAGGGATCTTTGAACTTCCCCACCCCCTGCTCTGAGCTGGGACAAACCTGCTCAGTCGATCTCCCCACCCATTGTGTGATCTTGGTCGGCGTGTCGGGATGCGGGCGGATCGTCGGGGAGAGCCTGCGAGAGCTACGAGTTCGGCCTGGGGGCCGCGATGCTCACGCAGGAGGAGGACGTGGACGCTCACGCTCTGCGTCGTCAGGGATGGACTATCTCGGCGATTGCTCGACATCTTGGCCGTGACCGAAAGACGATCCGTTCATATCTGAATGGCGAGCGTGTTCCCGGGCATCGGCAACAATCTCCGGACGCCTTGGTTCCTTTTCTTGAGTACTGTCGCCAGCGGCTGACCGACGATCCTCACCTATGGGCTTCGACGCTTTACGACGAGGTCAAGCAGCTGGGCTACGAGGGGGCTTACTCGACGTTCACCCGGGCCCTTCGAAGGCATCAGGTGCGGCCTCATTGTGAGCCCTGCAAGCGATCGTCCGGACGTGATGTCGCTGTGATTTCCCATCCTCCGGGTGAGGAGATTCAGTTCGACTGGCTGGAACTTCCAGATGCTCCGGCAGATTGGGGAGTTGGCCACCAGGCTCACCTGCTGGTCGGAGCCCTGGCGCACTCGGGCCGTTGGCGGGCTGTTCTTGCGGAGTCGGAAGACTTCCCGCATCTCGTTCAGGGCCTGGACCAGGTCATCAGAAAGTTGGGAGGCACCGCCAGGCGCTGGCGGTTCGACCGGATGGAACGTCTTGTTCGTCGGTCCTCCCGGAGTCGGCAAAACCATGCTCTCGGTCGCCCTGGGCAGAGCCGCGGTCGACGCCGGCCACCGCGTCTACTTCACCACCGCAGCCGAACTGGCCGCCAAATGCCACAAGGCAGCCCTCGAAGGCCGCTGGAAAACGTGCATGCGATTCTTCGCCGGACCCAAACTCCTGATCATCGACGAACTGGGCTACCTACCCCTGCCCGAGGACGGTGCCTCCGCGCTCTTCCAGGTGATCAATCAGAGATACCTGAAGTCGAGCACCATCCTCACGACAAATGTCGGCATCGCCGACTGGGCAGGTGCTTTCGGAGACGCCACAGTCGCCGCAGCAATGCTCGACCGCCTTCTGCACAGAGCTGCTGTCGCCGGAATCGACGGCCCGTCCTACAGACTACGAGGCCATCGGAACCAGGCCGAAGCACTGCGAGCTGGGGTGAATGCCCGTGTCTCCTGAGCAGCAACAGGCCACCGAAGAACGAAAGACCTGCCCGACCTGCGGTGAGGAATTCACCCGGGAATCCGGAAGCCGCCAGATGTTCTGCGCACCCGCCTGCCGCGCCAGCCACCAGAAAGGAGAAGTGAAACTACACGTCAGAACCTGCCCCGTCTGCGAAGGCGAGTTCACGACCCACCCCTCCGTTCGCCGCATTTACTGTTCGCCTGTCTGCCGGACACAAGCGGAAATCCAACGCGAAAGGGAACGTGACGAAGCACGTGCCGCGCGACTCGGCGAAACAGTGCCGCCCCGCACCCCTCGACCGGCATCGGCCAGGCCGCCGGCGACTCCCGAACTCCCTCCGACGGCCACTCGCAATTGCCCGCATTGCGATCAACCGGTCACCATCGTCGCTCTCTTGGCGACCCCCGAGGCCGCCCGCCCATCCATCCCGATGACGGTGCCCCCGGACGTCACTCCGCTGCGACGAGCCTGACCCTCACCACCCACCGGGGCCCGCCGACCTGACGGTCGGCGGGCCCCACGCACGCTCTCGGATCCAGGACCCCTTGGGCGGCGCGGAGCCGGTAGAGGGCGTTGACCTCCAGCAGTTGGTCGATCACCTCCCGGCAGGCGTCGCCGACCTGGGATGCCTGGCCGCGGCACCAGATCGGGGTCCGCATCTGGAACGCGATCTTCTCGGGCGGGTAGTCGTTCTTGTCGGTGCGTTTGCCCTGTTCAAGGGCGGCGTGGGTCTTGACCAGCTCGCCTTCGTGGAATACCTGCACCGTCATGGCGGTGGAGCGGACGTCGACGCGGCGTCCGATCAGCTTCCAGGGCACCGAGTAGAGGGTGCGGCCGACCTTGATGTGGATGTCCGGGCCGACCGTCGCCTTCGACCACCTGGCCAGTACGAACGGCTCGGCCGGCAGCGGAAGCAGGGCCTCGGCCTCCACCGCTTCGAACACCGACAGCGGCTTCGCGCCGTCCAGCGGGCGGCACTGCCGCTGACCTGCCACGTTCATCGCCCAGGTCAGGGCCTCGGCCTGCATGTGCTCCAGTGAGGTGAACGTCCGCCCGCTCCAGAACGAGTCTCGGACATAGGGCATGGGCCGCTCGACCCGCGGTTTGTCCTTTGGCTTCGCAGCACGGGCCGGGTCCACCAACGTGCCGTAGTAGGTAGCGAGTTCGGCGTACGACTTGTTGATCTGCGGGTCGTAGAGGTCCGGTTTGTCGACCCCGGTCTTGAGGTTGTCCGGCACCAGGCGCTGCGGGACGCCGCCGAAGAAGCGGAACGCTTCCGCGTGCGCTTCGGTCCAGGCGTGCTGGTCCATGTGCGCCACCGGGCGGACGAACATGTGCCGCGAGGCGGGCAGCACCATTACGAACGCCCAGATCCGGTGGCGTTTCCCGGTGGCCGGGTTGATCCACTGCCCCAGGAAGCCGTAGTCGATCTGGGCCTCCGAGCCCGGCTCGACGTTCTCCCGCAGCACCGTGACCTTCGAGCGGGCCGCCTCCTCAGGCAGGTTCTCATGCACCCAGCGGCGGAACGTCGACAGCGACACCTTCAACTTGCCCTCGTCCCAGAGGCGTTGATGGATCGTGGTGACCGTCGTGGTCTCCAGCAGGCCCTTGACGTAGTCCCGGTGCGCCTCGATTTCTGCCCACCGCACCTGGTTCAGCCTCCGGCTGGCCAGCTCCGGGAACCAGCTCTTGAGCAGCTTGGCCCAGTCCACCTCACTCATCGGCGGCCCTCCCGGAGTGATCCCGGCCGCCTCCGCCGGCGCCAGGTACTTCCTGATCGTCTTGCGGTCCACCCCCAACGAGGCGGACACCTGGCTCTTGGACCGGCCCGCGTACCAGTGCACGTAGATCTCGACGATGTCGACCACAGTGAATGTTCTCCTTGCCATCCGGTGCGTCCGTCGGCCTCTCGGCTCGCAGATCGAGGGACCTCGACGGCTCCGAGAGGCCAGGACCCTCAACCCGGGCACCGGCATGCCCATGGGGAACCCGACCGATTCGCAAGGAAGATCTAAAAACTTCTCAAACCACCCGAAACAGGGAATATCATGCTAGTTCGAGCGTGTTCAGCGGCACCATCGACGGTCAGCGTCCCCATGGGGAGTCGTGCCCACAGGGGTGGGGAATTGGCTGACGCCGATCACGCAGATGGTGGGGAATTGTTTGACCGTCGACACTCATCGCCGCCATGACCCACAGCGGCCAGGTCCTCGCCCAACGACAGATCGACAGGAAAAGCAACGAGATCCCGGCTTTCGTCCCGCTCCTGGACGGCATCGACCTGACCGGTGCCGTGATCACCGCCGACGCCCTGCACACCCAGCGCGATCACGCCTCCTACCTGTACGAACGCGGGGCTCACTATCTGGCCGTCATCAAGCGGAACCACCCCGGACTGCACGAGCGGGTCCGCCGCCTTCCCTGGAGCGACATCCGCCTCGACCACGTCGACCGCACCCGGGCTCACCACCGCGACGAGATCCGCCGCCTGAAGACCGCCGCCTTCGCCCACATCGACTATCCCCACGCACGCCAGGCACTCCAAGTCGTGCGCTGGAGACGGGACATGGGCACAGGCAAGCTGACGATCGAACGGATCTACCTGGTCACGAGCCTGCCGCCCGGCGCGGCCGACGGCCAAGAACTCGCGGCCTGGATCCGCGGCCACTGGCGCATCGAAAACCAGCTGCACCACGTCCGCGACCGCACCTTCCACGAGGACGCCTCGCACATCCGCACCCGCCACCTACCCCGCGTCATGGCCGGCCTGCGCAACCTCGCCATCGGCGTCCACCGCCAGGACGGCCACACCAACATCGCAGCCGCCCTCCGCCACACCTCCCGAAACCACCTGCGGCCCCTCACCGCCCTCGGCCTGGCATGACGAACCCGGACACAAGATCACTTCTCAAAGACCCTGCCAGCACCACATCCGCGACCGCACCGTCGCCGAAGACGCCTCCACCGTCCACGCCAGCAACGCACCCCGCGTCATGGCCACCCTCCGCAACCTCGCGATCGGAGCCCTCAGGACCCTCGGAGCGACCAACATCGCGAAGACCACCCGCACCATCCGCGACCAACCCGAACGAGCCCTCCCCATCCTGGGCATCACCTACAAGCCCGACCTCAACGGAACTTGATCAAGCCCTGGCAGCCGGGGGCAAGCGCACGCAGGAGACCAACCGCCCAGGCGGCGAGAGGTTCGGGACAGCCGCCGTAAAGGGTGTCGGCAGCCCGGTCGGGGTGCAGGCTGGTCGAGCCGTCGGGCTCAGGCTTGATCGCGTCCTGGAGCTGCGGGGACGCGCCACCCAGACCGGCCGCGCTCTCGCCGCCATCTGGCACGAAGGCCGCCAGATAGACCAGGTGCCCCACCCCGCGCACCCCGGTGATAACTGACCCTCCGTAAGAGTGACCGACCACAGTGGGAGGCTCAGGTAGCGAGTCGATGACAGCCTGGACTGCGGCTGTGTCAGCCGACAATGAGCCCCGGTGAAGCTCGGGAACGAGGACCTCGGTTCCTGCGGTCCGTAGGCGTTCTGCCACCAGGGCGAAATGTTCGGGACGGTGATACAGGCCATGAACGAGCACCACGGCGGCCAATGCGCGCGCCTCCTCGGGGTCGGTGTCAGACGAGTGATTCAGGGCCGGTCAGCCGTATCGTTGCAGCAGTCCGTCCACGTATGCCTCCAGCCGTTCTCCCAGCACCCCGGACGTCAGATCGTCCCGTCCCAGGTCACGCCACGGCCCGGCCAGCTTCGCCGCGTCGGGGCAGTAGTGCAGGGCGTCGAGCAGCCGCCAGTACAGGTGGCCGGCGTCGTCGGCGAGGTCGCGGCCGCCGTGTGCCTCGTACCGCTCGCCGAAGTCCAGCCCGTACGCCGGCCCGTGCAGCAGCGCGAGTGCGGTCGAGCAGTGCGCCACGTCCAGGTCGGCGGGTCCCCACGAGGTCTCGACCCAGTCCACGACACCGCTGATCCGCAGCCCCGGCCCCGCTCCCGTGAAGAGCACGTTCCCGGGGTGGAAGTCGCGGTGCAGGAAGCAGCCGTCGTACGGCGGTGGGTCGCGGCGGATCACATCCACGGCCCGCTCCCACAGGGGGCCGTCCGGGGTGCGGACGCGTTCCGGGGTGGTCCACGCCTGGTATGTGCGCGGTCTTTCGGTCGGTACGACGTCGTGGATGCGGACGAGCTGGTCCGCGAGCAGGTCAAGGCGCCGGTCGAGGTCGTCCTCGTCCACGCGGACGCGGCCCGGCAGCGCGGACATCACCAGGGTCGGGTGGTCGCAGTGTTCGGCCGTGGCGTCCACGGCGACGAGACCGGGCGCCGGGATGCCTTTCTGCCCGGCGAGCAGCCCCAGGACGGACGCCTCACGGGCGAGCAGTCCGGACCCGTGGTAGCGGAAGAAGGGCTTCACGAAGGTGCGTTGCACCAGGGCCGTGCCGTCGTCGAGCGTGAGCCGCCGCATCTGGGAGCTATAGCCGCCGGACAGCAGGTGGGAGTCAACGATGGTGCGGCCGTGGCCGAGCTGCTTGGCCACCCACCCACGCGTCGCCGTCCAGCCACGGTCGTTGAGGCCGCTCAGCACCGCCTCAACGAACTGCCTCCGGTCGTCGCCGTGCTCGCGGAACCAAAGCCCCAGCTGGTGATGGGCGTCCGGTAGGTCGAACCGCGTGTACTGGGCGCGCGCGGCCAGCGCGTCCTGTACTGCCTCGGTCACCGCGGGTGGGATCACCGCGTCTGTGCCCGGCACGGCGAGCACCGCCCGGCCCTCGTACGCCCGCAGCACCTCAAGCGCGGGCGCTTCCCGCCAGCTGTCCGGCCGCCGGATGATCCCGCTGAACCGACCGTTCCCGTCCCCGAAGGGCACGTCCCATGCTTCGGCCGTGTACACGGCGGGTGCACACAGCCCCAGGGCGGTCACCCGATCCCCATAGTGCCGGACAAGATCCGCCACCGTCTGCCCACTCATGCTGAATCCCACCAGGACCAGCGGCCCGTGTGCTGGTGCGTATGCGTCGATCACCGCGACGGCCTGCTCGAACCGTCGCCGCAGGCTTAACTCGCTCAGGTTGCCGGTGCTTTCGCCGTGTCCGGAGAAGTCGAAGGCGATTCCTCGGCAGCCGTGGGCCACGAGCTCCCGAACCAGCGGCAGTAGTCGCTCCGTGTTGCTGGTACCTGCGCCATGCAGCACGACGGCGGTGCCCCCGGCGGGATCACCTCCATACACACCGCTGAGTCGTTCGTCGTCGTGGTCGTGTGTGAAGTCGAAGAGCATGTCCCCTATTCACTCACGTGGTGGCCCCCGTTCTTCGAGAGTGTCGCTGCAAGCATCCGACCCTGGGCTCTGCTCTTCGAAGGGCGGCTGAGTTCGGCGGCGTACTGCGCGCGGGGGCGCCCGCGGCGGCGGCCCAGCCGGTGGCCGTTCCAACGGAGATGCCGATGACCTCGCTGAGGACGGCGAGGGGCATCTACGCTGCGAGGTTGCGTCTGCGCCGGGAGGGCAGGTCGTAGGAGGCGAAGGCGTGTGCGCAGTTGGTGGGGGCTGCGGTGGAGGTGGACCTCGCGCAACGGGTCGATGAGGTCAGGGAACCGCTCTTCCCGGCGGGCCTGGGCAAGACGCGCCGATAGACGCCGGTACGTTGGCGCAGTGTGCGGGACCAGGCGCGCCGAGACGAGCCTGTAGTGCGCCTGGCGGAGAGTGCAGCCGCCGACTTCGTCGTGGCTGGCGACGATATCTGCGGCGCGGTTCACGATGTGCGCCCACTGCAGTCTGGTCACACCGGTACATACCCCTTGGTCAGGCCCGGCCATGACGGTGACGATGTTCCGAGTGTCATCAGCGCGAGTCCTCCCGGTGCCAGTTGGTCGACCAGGGTCTGCGGCACGTGGCGGACGGCGAAGGAGAGGATGATCCTGTCGTACGGGCCGGCGGCGGCGCACCCGGTGGTGCCATCGCGGGTCACCACAGCCGGCTGGTAGCCGAGGGCGGACAGCCGTTCGCGGGCGGCCGCGGTGAGGTGCGGGTCGATGCCGAGGGTGACGACGCCTTTGTTGCCGCACACGAAGCAGGCCGCGGACGCAGTCACCCCGGCGCCGGTCCCCACATCCAGCACCCGCTGGCCGGGCCGCAGGTCCAGTTGCTGCAGCAGGTCTGCGGTCAGGGTCATCGTGCTTGACATGGCGGTCATCAGGCCCCCGCTGTGAAGGCGCTCCAGTAGTTCCTCCCGGTCGGCTGGACGGGAGAAGTCCAGCAGCTCCCAGTGCGGCGGCATCTCGTCTGGGGCGCTGCGCCGCACGTATGCCTGGGGCATCAGGATTTGGCGGGGGAGCGCGAGCAGGGCCTCACGCACCGGTCCGGGGCCGAGCTCTCCGCTCTCCTCGAGCCGGGCGACCATCGCCGCCCGCCCGGCCGTCGCTGCGCAGGGTTCGCCTACGGCTTGCGGTGGAAAGCGGGGCGCGGCGGGCTCAGGGGGGTGGGGCAGCACGGTGCACTCCTGAGGGTCGGGGGGTGCGGCAGCGGGCGTCGTCGCTGGCTTCGGTACCTCGGTCATGGCGGATTGCCTCCGTGTGAGGGGTCGTGCCGTGCGTTGTCCGTGCGCGCTGGAGTGCGCACGGGCGGATGCGATGTTCGGGATGCGGGCGGTGAGGGCACAGCGGCGGCGGGTGGGTCCGGCATCTGCGACAGGGCGCGGATGGGGGAGCGGGCGAGGACGATGAGTGGGACGAACAGCAGGAGGGTGCCCGTGGTCAGGGCGGGCCGGACACCGATCCATGTGCCCAGTGCGCCGGCGAGGAGCGCGGCGACGGGCCGGGCGCCGGACGTCAGCCAGGTGCTCACCGCTTGCATCCGTGCCTGCATTGCGGCCGTGGTGACGATCTGGCGGATGGATCGCTGGGTGGTGCCCGCAGCACTGGCGCAGGCGAGCTGCAGGAAGAGTGCCGTTGCGATGGTGATCTGCCAGGCAAGGCCGGGGGAGGCGAGCAGCAGCGGGAGCTGGGTCAGCGGGGTGATGGCGAGGGCGGTCAGTATCATCGGTCCCGGGCCGTGCTGGCGGGCTAACGCCGGTGCGGTGAGCGCTCCGGCGGCCGCGCCCAGTGCGCCGAGGCCCAGCACCACCCCGAAGACGGTCGCGCTCATGGAAAGGGACCTCAGCAGGTTTGTTTCGGCAAAGACTGTGTCCCCCGCAGGTCGTGTCGCTTTACACCAGGGCTGAGCTTCTGGTGCGTGTCGCGTTACGGCATGCCATAGTGTCCCTTTCCCAGCTGCTGCCAGTGGCGGACATCACGTCTCGCCGAACTCGGGGGCCAGAGAAGACTCTACGGGCGGAAGGCGCCCGAGCGGATGGACTCACTGCTGTCTACCGGAGCGGCCTGCCGTATGTAACCGACCCCGGACGCCACAGGAGCTTCCGCACCCAAGCCTGCCCGTGTACAGGCCGTTTGGGCTTCGTAGCCGCCTGCTGCCGCTTACTGTGAGCCAGGGGCATATACCTGATCATCTCGGATACGGAAGGACGACGGCAGCAGGTGGAGCACGAGGGGGAAGCCGGTGCGGCGCGTGACGGCGAGGTTCGCCGTCTCATCGGTAGGGAGCAGGAGTGGGGCAAGCTGACACGCCTCGTACGGCGTGCCCGTGGCGGCGCCCTGGACGCGGAAGGGCCGCAAGCCCTTCTCGTGACGGGTGCGCCCGGGTTGGGCAAGAGCCTTCTGCTCGATTCGGCCGCCGAACACGCGGCAGGGGCGGGCGTCCGTGTGCTGCGCTGTCGCGGCAGCGAGGGCGAGTCCGGACTGTCCTATGCCGGGCTGCATCAGCTGCTGCGCCCGATCCTGACGCTTGCCTCGTTGCTCCCGGTACGTCAACGGGCCGCCTTGTTGGGGACATTCGGTCTTGACGTGGCGTACGACGCCTCGGCTTCGCCGGGTGGTGCCGAACTACCGCAGGATCCGCTGGTCGCCGCGCTCGGCGTCCTGAGCCTGTTCTCCGAAGCCGCGGCCGAGCAACCGCTGCTGATCGTCGTCGACGATGCACATTGGCTGGATGTTGGCACGCTGGACGTGCTGGCCTTCGTCGCGCGGCGGTTGGAGGGGGAGCCCGTTGCAGTCCTGGCCGCCGCGCGGGACGAGAGGCTGCCCCCGCAGTTCCTGCGCGAGATGGCACGGCTGGCGGTCGAGCCCCTCGACCGTGCGGCCTCCGGAGCGTTGCTCGATCTGCAGCCGCAGGCACCGATCGGCCGGGTCCGCTCGCGCATTCTCGAACTCGCAGCGGGCAATCCGCTGGCCCTCGTCGAACTGTGCCGGGCCGCCGCCCGCGACCCGGAGTCCGCCCGGCGCAGTGGGGAGCAGTCTCTCCCCCTGACCGACCGGCTGGAAGCGATCTTCGCCCTCGACCTGCCCGTGCTTCCCGAAGCCACGAAAAGCCTGCTGCTGGTGGCCGCGGCGGCCGGAACCGCCGAGCTGTCCACGGTCGAGGAGGCGGCCGCCGCGCTCTCCGCGACTGCCGACGACTGGGGTGCGGCGGAACGCGCAGGACTCGTGCGCATCACTGACGGGCAGATCCGCTTCCGGCACCCACTGGTCCGGTCGGCCGTGTACCAGGCTGCCTCCTCCGGTGAGCGCCGGGCCGCCCACCAGGCGCTCGCGCAGGTGCTGGCGGGGGATCCCGATCGCCGTGCCTGGCACCACGCGGCGGCCGCGACCGGTGTGGACGAGCCCGTCGCCCAAGAGCTGGAGGCCAGTGCCGAGCGGGCCCAGCGCCGCGGCGGATACGCGGCCGCCGCCACCGCGCTGGAACGCGCCGCCCAGCTCAGCCCCGAGCCGGGGCAGCAGGCCGTGCGCCTGGTCCGGGCGGCGGCCATGGCCATGTATGCGGGCCATCCCCATTGGGTGGGTGACATCTGCGCCCGGGCGCTGGCGGCGACCGACGATCCGGCCCTGCTCGCGGAGGCATCGCTCAGAGCGGGCTGGGCGCTGGCGGTGACCACGCGCTTCGCGGACTCACTCGGCTTCCTGCTGCCCGTCGCGCAGGCCAGTACCGAGAAGAACCCGGTTCTGGCACTCGACGCACTGGCCACCGCTACGACCCCCGCCTACAACTCGGGCGAGCGTGCGCATCGCGACGAGGTGCTGCGCATCGCCTCGCTGGTCTCCCCGCAGCGGGACGAGACGGACCGTATGTGGATCCTGGCCGGCTGCGATCCCCAGGGACAGCGTGCCCGGGTCCGCCGCGAGCTCGACGGAATCTGGGGCGGTCCGGTGCCGTGCCCGGAGGACGGGCTGGCGCGCGATCTGCAACTGTCGCGTCTGGTGAACGCGGGGGCCGCGGCCTGGGTTCTGGACGAGACGAGTACGGCCGTGCGACTGCTGTCGGCCGCTCTCGACCACCTGCGCCGCTCGCCCACCGCCGGCGCGAACGCCACCGTCGCCCAGGCCCTGGCCTATGCCCAGTACGAGAGCGGAGCCTGGACCGAGGCGCTGGCCACCGTGGACGAGGCGTACCGCACCGCTGCCGAGGCCGGGTTGGAGAACGTGGTCGCGGCGGCTCCTGTGCTGGGCGCCACGCTGGCGGCCCTGCGCGGCGAGGGTAACGCGGTGCGGGTCGCCGTCCGGCGGGCCGTCGAGGGCGTGGATCTGACGACATGTCTGTCCTTGCAGGTGCGGATGAACTACGCGCTGGGCGCGGCCGGACTCGCCGACGGTGACTTCGGCGCCGCGTACCGGCACCTGCGCGCCACCTTCACCCCAGGGCGGAGTCCCGAGCCGGTTCACTACCACGCTTCCCTGCACTATCTCGCCGACCTGGCCGCGGCGGCCGTACGCGCCGGGCAGATCGAAGACGCCCGGGCTGTCCTGGAGTCGGTTCGGCGGTGGGCGGCCGGCGGGGAACGCTCGCCACGCCTGGAGACGATCTGGCACCGGGCATCGGCCCTGCTCGCCGATCCGGCCCGCCCGGACGACGCGGAGGCGCATTTTCGTGCGGCGCTTGCCGATCCGGCGGGCGATCAGTGGCCCTTCGAGCGGGCCCAGGCCCGGCTCGACTATGCCGAATGGCTGCGGCGCAGGCGGCGGTCCATCGAGGCCCGGCCGCTGCTTGCGGCGGCCGGGGAGGTGTTCGAGCGGCTCGGGGCGCGGCCGTGGGCCGACCGTGCCCTGGCCGAACTGCGGGCGTCGGGTGTGGCCACGACGCCCCAGTCGGCCCGTGACGCGGTGCTCGCGGAGCTCACTCCCCAGCAGCTGCAGATTGCCCGGCTGGCGGCCGAGGGGCTCACCAACCGGGAGATCGGTGAACGGGTCTTCCTGTCCCCGCGCACGGTCGGTTTCCACCTGTACCGGATCTTTCCCAAGCTGGGGATCACGGCCCGGGGACAGCTGCGCGACGTGCTGCCGCCGGACTCCGCCGATTGAGAAGGGTCAGGGAGCGGTGGGCCGCACCATCTTGCCCACCGCCAGGACGATCTTTCCGTGGGTATGCCGCTCGGCGAGCCTGGTGTAGGCCGCGCGGACGTCCTCCAGCGCATAGACCGCGTTGATCGGGAAGGCGATCTCGCCCGTCGCCGCCAGCCGCGCCAAGTACTCCCAGACGCTGGGGAAGTCGGCCTCGGCCTGTCCGACGGCGCGGACACCGTGGCGGGTGACGGCCGCCCCGTCGGCGAGAGTGTTGATCCGGGACGGTGCTACGCCCAGGGTGAGAGCCGCGGCCACGTTGCCCCGGCCGATGTGGTCGAGGTAGGCGGTCACGGGCTTCGAGGTTGCTGCGCGGATGCGGTCGGCGAGCCCGTCGCCGTACTCGACGGGGACGGCGCCGAGTGACGTGAGGAAGTCGAAACTGTTCCGGCTCCCGGTGGCCAGGACGGTTGCGCCGCGGCGGCGGGCGAGTTGGACGGCGATCGAGCCGACGCCTCCGGCACCGGCGGACACGACCAGGGTCTCGGTCTGCGACAGGTCGAGTGCTTCGACTTCCGCGTACGCCGTGGCGCCGACGCCGGGGATGACCGCGGCCGGTGCCCAGTCCAGTTCGGGGGGTTTACGGGCCAGCCGCTCCGGCTTCGTGCGGACGAACTCCGCCTGCGCGGCGCGCGGTGCGAAGCCCATCACCTGATCTCCCGGCCGGAACCCGTTCACCTCGGCGCCGACCGCGTGGATGACGCCGGCGTAGTCGTTTCCCTGCCCCTCGGGGAACTGGGCGGGCCACAGATCGGCGAAGACGCCCTCGCGGATGCCGATTTCACCGGGGTTTATCGCAGCCGTCTCGACGGCCACCACCACTTCCCCGCGCCCGGGTACGGGTTCGTCGACCTCGACGACGTCCAGCACGTCCGGCCCGCCGTACCGGCTGAACCGCACCGCCTTTCCCATCAGGATCGCCTCTCCACAACCTCGAACGCGACCACCGGGATCACCCGGTCGATGTGCTTTTGGTACTCGGCGTAGCCCGGCTGCTGCGCCACGACCTGGGTGAACAGCCGGTGCCGTTCGTCGCCTTCGGTGATGGTGGCGCGGGCGGTGAGGGTCTCGGTGCCGATCTCCAGGGTGGCGAGGGGGTTGGCGCGCACGTTGTGGAACCAGGCCGGGTGCTTGGCACGCCCGAAGTTGGAGGCGATGAGCAGAATTCGCTCCCCGTCGCGGAAGTAGGTGATGGGGGTGGTGGTGTCCTTGCCCGATTTGGCGCCGGTGGTGGTCAGCAAAGCCAGGTCGGCGCCTTTGAAGACGCCGCCGACCTGGCCGCCGTTCGCCCGGAACTCCGCCTGGATTCCCAGGTTCCAGGCGCGCAGCTCCTCGGGGGCGGCGGTGCCGCTGGGGACGGCGTCGCTGGCCCTGGGGGTGCGGACCGGGGGCGGGCCGACCACCTTCAGGCCGTACTCGCCCGCGGTGGTGATGGCGGCATCGAGGTCGAAGGGCGGAGGCAGTTCGGCGGCCGTGGCGACCGGGGTGCCGTTGCGGGTGAACCACTCCTCGATCCCGGCCGGGGCGAAGGTGACGAGCATGCGGGAGGTGGGGCTGCGCACCACGTAGCTGTGCGGGACGCCGCGCGGCCCGAAGGCGACCTCGCCCGCGCTCAGGTCGTACTGCTCATCGCCGACGAAGAAGGTGATCTCGCCGTCGAGGACGGCCCAGAGTTCGTCCTCATGCGTGTGCACGTGCAGCGGGGGCGACTGATGCTCCGCGTCGTGGAACTCCAGCTGCGCCGCCCGGCCCTCAGTGGCGTGGCCTGCGAGTTTCACGTCGACGGTACCGCCCAGGAACCAGAAACGTCCCGTCACGTCAGTTCTCCTTTAGCAGGCTGAGGGTGGGCAGGGGGCCGCCGGGGAATTGCTGGAGGCGGCCGCCGGTGGCTAGGCGGCCGAGGTCTACGGCGGCCCAGCCGGCGCGCTCGATCAGGCGCGTGATGCGGTCGTTGGCGCCGGCGTCGTCGCCGGACAGGAAGATCACCCGGCGTCCGGCCGGGGTACGGGGGTTCGCGCCCAGGACGTGCGGCGGCAGAGTGTTGAACGCCTTGACCAGCTTCGCGCCGGGGACGAGATCGGCGACGACCTCGCTGGAGGTGCGGCCGCCGAGGTCGGCGACCTTGAAGTCGGGCGGGCCGAGCGGGTTGGTGGTGTCGATGACAATGCGGCCGCTCCAGTCGTCGAGACCGGTGGCGGCGACCGCGTCCTTCAGCCGCCGCCAGGGGACGGCGAGGACGACGATGTCCTCAGCCGCGGCTTCCTTGACGGTGGTAGCGGTCAGGCCGGGGCCCGCCGCGGCGACGAGGTGTTGCAGGGAGTCGGGTCCGCGGCTGTTGCTGATGAGGACCTGCTCTCCGGCGGCGACGAGGCGTTCGCCTAGGGCGGTTCCGATGGCTCCGGCGCCGATGATTCCGATGGGCATGGCGGGCTCCTGTACTGAAGGGGGTGTGGTGGACGGGCGGCGGGCCGGGCGGGGTCGGGGGAGGCCCCGCCCGGCTGCTTCCGGTCGTGGTCAGACGGCGAAGCCGCCGTCGACGTCCCAGCTGGTGCCGGTGATGAACCGGGCTTCGGGGCGGGCGAGGTAGGCGACGGCGCTGGCGATGTCGGCGGGCTGGGCGTAGTGGCCGACCGGCATCAGCTGCTTCATGGACTCGGCGAACGGGCCCGAGTCGGGGTTCATGTCGGTCTCGGTGGGGCCGGGCTGCACGGTGTTGACGGTGATGCCGCGCGGGCCGAGCTCGCGGGCCAGGCCCCGGGTGAGACCGGCCACGGCGGCCTTGGTCAGGGAGTAGACGCCGATGCCCGGCACCGGGATGCGGTCGGCGTTGATGCTGCCGATGGTGATGATCCGCCCGCCCTGGCCAAGGTGCGCTGCGGCGGCCTGGATCGCGGTGAAGACGCCACGGACATTGACCGCGATCATGCGGTCGAACTCGGTCAGCGGGAAGTCCTCGATCGGGGCGACGTGGGCGACGCCCGCGTTGTTCACAAGGATGTCCAGGGCTCCCAGGTGCTGGACCGTCTCGGTGATCGCGGCGCGTACGGCCTCCTCGTCCGCGCTGTCGGCCTGGATCGCGAGCGCACGCCCGCCAGCCACGCCGATTTCCTCGGCCAGGGCCTCCGCCTGGTCCTTGGCGCTGGAGTAGGTGAAGGCGACGGCGGCGCCGTCGGAGGCGAGCCGGCGCACGATCGCGGCGCCAATACCGCGTGATCCGCCGGTCACCAGCGCGGCCTTCCCGGTGAGCGGCTTGTCCGAGGTTGTTGCGGCGTGGTCCACGGTCTGCGTGGTCATGGTGTTGTTCTCCGTCTCAGCGACATCCGTAATTCCGAACCGTTCGGTTACTATGTCGTGGTGGCTGCAACACGGGCCACGACGGATCCATTCCGCGGCAGCGGACTTCTTTACGGGAGGCTCAGATGGCCAGGACAGGACGGCCCCGCTCCTTCGACGCCGACGTGGCCCTCGACAAGGCGATGCGTCTGTTCTGGGCCGAGGGCTACGAGGGCGCCTCGCTGAACGAGCTGACCGAGACCATGGGCATCAACCGGCGCAGCATCTACGCCGCCTACGGCAACAAGGAGGAACTGTTCCGCAAGGCCGTCGACCGCTACCTCGAAGGCCCGGGCGCGTTCGTCGCCGAAGCCCTCACCCAGCCGACAGCCCGCCAGGTCGCCGAGACGATGCTGCACGGCTGCGCGGATGCCTACACCACCCCCGGCTGCCCGCGCGGCTGTCTGCTGGTGCAGTCCGCCCTCGCGTGCGGGCCCGAGGGCGAGCCGGCCCGCGCCGATCTCGCCGCCCGCCGTGAGTCCGGCGTCGCAGCCCTGCGCGAGCGGTTCGAGCGCGCGCAGCGCGAGGGGGACCTGCCGGAATCGGCCGACGCCGATGGTCTGGCCCGCTACCTGACCGCGGTGGGCCAGGGCATCTCGGTGCAGGCCACCGGCGGCGCCAGCCGCGAGGACCTGCACCGCGTCGCCGACCAGGCCCTCGCCGCCTGGCCCGCCGACTGACCCCTGCCACATGGGCTGCTACTTGGCGAGGAAGGCCAGCAGCGCCGCGTTGACCTCCGCCGTGTGGGTCCACAGCAGCCCGTGCGGCGCGCCCTCGATCTCCACGTACTCCGCCGACGGCAGCAGCGCGTGGAAGGGACGGCCGGTCGCGTCGACGGGCAGGATCCGGTCGGCGGTGCCGTGCACGATCAGCGCGGGGACGTCGATACGGGCCACGTCGGCACGGAAGTCGGTCAGCCAGGTCGGCACGCACGCCACCGACGCGCCGGCCGACGAGCCGGCCGCCACCGACCAGCTCGCCCTGACCGCCTCGTTGCTGATCCGTTCGCCGAGCGTGACGTCGAGGTTGTAGAACGCCTGGAAGAAGCCGGTGAAGTAGGCGTAGCGGTCGGTGGTGACCGCCTCCAGGATGCCGTCGAAGACTTCTTGGTCGACGCCCGTGGGGTTGTCGTCGGTCTTGAGCAGGAACGGCTCCAAAGAGGCCAGGAAGACGGCCTTGGCGATCCGCCGCGAGCCGTAGGTGCCCAGGTAGCGGCCGACCTCGCCGGTGCCCATGGAGAAGCCGACCAGTACGGCGTCGGTGAGGTCAAGGGTGGTCAGCAGCAGGTCGAGGTCGGAGGCGAAGGTGTCGTAGTCGTAGCCGGTGGCGGGCTGGGAGGAGCGGCCAAAGCCGCGGCGGTCGTAGGTGATGACCCGGTGCCCGGCGCCCAGCAGCGCGGGCAGCTGCTTCTCCCAGGAGTGGCCGTCCAGCGGGTAGCCGTGGATCAGGACGACCGGCTGACCGCTGCCGTGGTCCTCGTAGTACAGCTCGATGGGTGCGCTGTTTTCCTGGCCAACGGTGATGTACGGCATCAGCTGGTCTCCTTCACTGCACGGCGGATGAGCCGGACGACGGTCTCGGGGTGGGTGAGGTGGACGGCGTGCGGGGCGTCGGCCTCCACGGTGTGCGCACCGGCACGCTGGGCCATGAAGCGTTCTGCGGCCGGCGGGATGGTGCGGTCCGCGCGGGCGACGAGCGCGTAGGACGGCACCGTCTTCCAGGCCGCGGCCTGCGTCGGCTCGCCCAGCGCGATCGTGCTCGCCGGACGCTGGGTGGCCGCGAGTACTGCGGCCCGCTGCGTCGACAGCCGATTGCTGAGGAAGACGTCGCGGAACTTGGCGGCCTTGAGGTACAGGTCGATGCCGCCGTCGTAGGGCACCGGCTGAAGGGCGGTCGGGATCGGGGCGGCCGGGTCGTCGCTCAGGTGCGAGCCGGGGAACTTCGCCGCCAGCGCGGCTGCGCTCTCTCCGGCGTCGGGGATGAAGGCCGCCACGTACACCAGGGCCTGCACGCGGTCGTTGCCGGCGGCGGCCTGGGTGATGACGGCGCCGCCGTAGGAGTGGCCGACCAGCACCAGCGGGCCCGGCGTGACCTCCAGCAGCTTGGCGAGGTAGGCGGCGTCCGAGGAGAGCCCTCTCAGCGGGACGGCGGGGGCGATCACCGGGTACCCGGCTTCCTGCAGGTGACCTACCGCCGTGCTCCAGCCGGCCGCGTCCGCCCACGCGCCGTGAACCAGCACGACGGTCGGTCTCGTGCCGCCCGAGCCGGACCGGGTCTCGGCCGCAGCCTGGGCCAGCGGGGTGAGGGCCGTCACGGTGCCGGCCGTCACCGCGGCCGCGAACGCCAGCGCCGAACGGCGCGAGGGAGAGGAAGACGTCATGGAAGGAGCCTCCGAAGGGCAAGAGCAGCAGGAAATCAGGGCAGTTGGGACGCAGGAGCACAGGCCGGGGCGCTGTGGGTGGGTCAGACCATGGGGTTGCCGTTGACGGACTGCCCGGCGGGCGTCTCGGGCTGGATGACGTCCCAGTGTTCGACGATGCGTCCGCCGTCCAGACGGAAGATGTCAGCGATGATCACGGGCTCGCTGTCCCAGCCGAGGACACGGCTGTGGGCGATGACGAGGTCATCGGTGGCGACGATCCGGTGGGGCGTCCAGCTGAAGTTCTTCAAGGTCGGCACCGTCGTGCGCAGGGCGTCCAGACCGTTCGGCAGGTTGGGATTGTGCTGGACGTAGGGTTCGGCCCAGTAGCGGTCCAGCGCGGTGAGGTCGCCCTGTTCGAACAGTTCGTGCATGGCCGTCAGTACGGTCTGCTTGTTGGCCTCCGGGGTGCCCGGGAGCGGGAGGGGCAACTCGCCCAGAGACGTGAGGGTGCCGCTCAAGCGGATGAGGGTGCCGTCGGGCAGGGCGATGTTGGAGTGCAGGGCGCCGCTTGTGAAGTCCTCGACGTGGTTGATGACAGCGCCGCTGGTCTCTCGCCAGGAGTTGAGGAAGAGGCCGGGCCGGATCTGCACCATGTGCGTGTCGACGGTCTCGGTGCGGCCGGTCTCGCCGATGCCGCCGCCGTCGGTGACGGTGAAGGTCAGCCGGTCGGCCGCCTCGAAGTGAAGTTCCACGCGCAGGGTGTCCAGGACGGCCAGGAAACGATGCCCGATCACCGCCGGTGCCGTCGGCAGACTGGTACTGGCTGCAGGCACGTCTTCATCTCCTCGTTCTGTTCCGTAGCGGTGTAGGAGTCCGCGTGCCGGGGGTTGGTCAGGCGGGCCGGTTCTTGTCGAGCCAGGCCACGGCGGCCTCGGCGACCTCGCGCCACCCGTGGTCGAGGGTCAGGGAGTGCCCGCGGTCGGGGAACGCGCTCACCTCGGTCTCGGCCGAGGAACGGCGGTACTGCTTGGCTGCGGACCGGACGACCGAGGGCGGCACGATGTGGTCCTTGCCCCCGGAGATCAGCAGCAGCGGGCCCCGGGCGTTGTTGTGGGTGGCGACCCGCGCGGGCGAGGAGGGGCTGAAGTTGGCGAACGCCGCCTCGAACAGCGGGCGGGCCGGACCGGGGATGGCCCAGCGGGCGTAGAGGTCGTCCGACTCGTCGGCGGGCAGGGCGTTGCCGAACGCGTACCGAAACTGCCGGGCGTTCAGTGACACGGCCTTGGAGCGGTTGCCCGGGTTGCCCAGCGCCACGAACGTCGACCGCAGCGTCGACACCGGCACCGGCTTCACACCCCTGATCGGGGCGGGGTCGATGGCGACCGCCGCCGCGACCAGCTCGCGGCCCAGGAGGTTCTGGGCGATGAGACCGCCGAACGAGTGCCCGATCACCATTGGCTTCACCGGCAGGTCGGCGATGATCCGGGCGTAATGGTCGGCGATGTCCGTGATCCCATAGCCAGCCGTGGCCGCCGGATGCGCCCGCGTCTCCTCCGGCGTCTCGCCGACGCCGGGCCAGCCCGGCGCGATCGGGTCGTAGCCGGCCTCCTCCAACAGCTCGATCCAGCTTTGCCAACTCGCCGGGTGGATCCACAGACCGTGGATCAGCACCACGGGCACAGACCTGGGGGTCATTGCCGGGCCCTCCTCATCATCAGAACCGGGAATCCTCCCCGGGGGACCAGAGTCATCGCCCCGCGCGGCGTCAGAGACCGGTTGGCCCGGGCCCGCCGCTCGGAACGGGTCCCCACAGCGTGCTGCGGGCAGCGGCCGGCACGCGTCTGTCACGTGACTGGTTCTCCCGTACAGCCATGCCCCAAGGGCTACGTTCGGCGCGGACTCTGGCCTGGTCAGACCGTGAACGCCGGACGGCACACCCCCTTCGCGGCCCCGACCTTGGGGAGTGCCGTCGAGGCCGCAAGCACCCCCGGCCCTGCCTGGATTGAGCCACTCGCCCTCACTCCAGCCGCGTCCCCACCGTGATGCCGGTCGTGCCGAACCAGTCATCTGACTGACGCCGCCAATCCGCCGGGCGGGCAAGGGTGAGGGTGACGTCGGCCCGCACCTGAGGGCCACCTGCGAAACGGAGAGAGCGACATGACCGCTGCCGCCCCCTACACCGGCTTACAGGCCCTGATCACCCCCCAGGACAGCGTCCTGCTGATGATCGACCACCAAGGCTCGCAGTTCGCCGGGCTGCACAGCCACGAGCCCGGAGCCGTAGTCAACGCGGCAGCCGGTCTGACGAAGGCCGCCAAGCTGTTCGGCGTGCCGACGATTCTCACCACCGTGGTGGCCGACCGCGGCGGCCGCCTGATCCCGCAGATCCAGGAGGTCTTACCCGATCAGGAGCCCATCGAGCGCACCACGGTCAACAGCTGGGAGGACCAGCGGGTCGTGGATGCCGTCCGTGTCACCGGCCGCAGGAACCTGCTCATCGCCGGCCTGTGGACGGAGATCTGCGTCACCTTCCCCGCCGTCCACGCCCTCGCCGACGGCTACAAGGTCTTCGCGGTCACCGACGCGTGCGGAGGTGTGAGTCCCGAGGCCCACGAACGCGCCGTTCAGCGGATGGTCCAGGCCGGGGTCGTACCGCTGACCTGGATGGCCGTCGCCGGAGAGTGGCAGCGGGACTGGGCGCGAGAGGCGACCGTGCCCGGCTTCGCCGAGATCCTGTTCGCCCATGGCGGCGGAGTCGGCACCAGCCTCGCCTGGGAGTTCCAGCTACTGGGCCTCGACAAGACGTGACGCCACAGGGCCGTCGCTCACGGCTGCCGTGAGCGACGGCCCCCGGCGCGGCCCGTCCGCGCTGCCTCGGCAGTCGATCTGCGGCAGTCTTACAGCGGAACTCCCGTGTGCACCGACTGATTTGGAAGTAGAAAGCCTCCATGCCATTCCGCATAGGCATAAGACCGATCCCGTCCGGCGTCGGCACGCTCTCCCTCGGCACCGCCCTGCTGCTGGCCGCCCTCGGCTGCACCAGCACCAAGACCTCGGACGGCCGGCAATCTGGCGGTGCCGTGATCACCATCGGTACGACCGATCAGGTCACGAGCCTCGACCCGGCGGGCGCCTGGAACGCGGGCTCCGGCGCAGTCGCGAGCGAGATCTACGCAACCCTGCTCAGTGCCAAAAACGGCTCGTCCGAGGTGACGCCGGACCTCGCGTCCGGGATCGAGCCGACCGGGGCCAAGGAGTACACGGTCACCCTGAAGCCCGGGCTGACGTTCGCCAACGGACACCAACTGACGGCGTCCGACGTGAAGTTCAGCTTCGACCGGATGCTGCGGATCGCCGACCCGGGCGGCCCGTCCCCGCTGCTGTACAACCTCTCCTCCGTCGCCGCGCCGACGCCCACGACCGTGGTCTTCACCCTCAAGTCGGCCGACGACACCCTGTTCCCGCAGGTGCTGTCGACGACAGCAGCCTTCATCGTCGACGAACAGGTCTTCCCGGCGGACAAGCTTCTCGACGACCGGGCCGTCGTGGCCAGCAAGCCCTGGAACGGCCCGTACGGCATCGCCACCTACGACAAGAACTCGCTGATCGCCTTCACCGCCAACACCGCCTACCAGGGTCAGCTCGGCACCCCGAAGACCAAGAACGTCCGGCTCAAGTACTACACCGACGCCGCCAACATGAAGCTGGACATCCAGCAGGGCGCCCTCGACGCCGTCCACCGCACCCTCGGCACGGCCGACCTGAACGACCTGTCCACCAAGAAAGGCATCCAGGTCCACACCGGCTCCGGCAACGACGTCCGCTACCTCGTCTTCGATCTCAAGGCCCAGCCCTACGGCAGCGGCACCAAGAACCCCGACGAGGCGAAGGCCCTGGCCGTCCGGCAGGCCATCGCCCACTCCATAGACCGGGCCCAACTCGCCCAGCAGGTCTACAAGAACAGCTACCGCCCGCTCTACACCTCGGTGCCGGACGGCCTCCCCGGCGCCGTCCCCTCCTTCAAGTCGCTGTACGGAGACAAGAAGGGCGGCCCCGACAAAGCCGCGGCAGCCGCCCGGCTCAAGGCCGCGAAGGTGAGCACCCCGGTCACCCTCAACCTGCAATACAACACCGACCACTACGGCACGTCCTCGGCGGACGAGTACACCCTGATCAAGACCCAGCTCGAAGCAACCGGCCTGTTCACGGTGCAGCTGCAGTCCACCGAGTGGACCCAGTACAACAAGGACCTCGTCGCCGGCCGCTACCCGCTGTACCAACTCGGCTGGCACGCCGACTACCTCGACGCCGACAACTACCTGTCCCCGTTCTACGCCGGCGCCGGCCAGTACCGCGACCCGGCTGTACGGGACCTGATCGCCCGGGAACAGACCGAGACGGATACGGCCAAGCGGGCGGCCCTGCTCAAGCAGGTACAGGACAAGGCCGCCGCGTCGGCCCCGCTGATCCCGCTGCTCCAAGGCTCCACACCGATCGTCACCCGCACCAGCCTCAGCGGCGTACCGGCCGAACTGGACGCGACGTACCAGTTCCGCTGGGCGGAGCTCGCGAAGAAGTGAGCCACGCTCTCGCCCGCTACCTGGCCACCCGGTTCCTGCTCGTCATCCCCACCGTGCTGATCCTGGTCAGCCTGGTCTTCTTCCTCATGCGCGCGACCGGAGACCCAGTTACCGCCGCCTTCGGCAGCCGGCTCACCCCAGCCCAGCTGGAGGACAAGCTCCACGAGGCGGGCTACGACCGGCCGCTGCTCACCCAGTACGCGGACTATCTGCGGGCCCTGGCGACCGGCGACTTCGGCCGCACCGCCACCGACAACCAGCCCGTCACACAGGTGCTGAGCACGCACGGAGCAGCCACCGCCGAACTCGCCGCCTACGCCCTCACCGTGGCCCTGGTCGTCGGTGTCCCGCTTGGCATGGTCGCCGCCTGGTACCGGGACCGCGCACCGGACGTGGCGCTGCGGCTGTTCGCGATCCTCACCTACGCCGTGCCCGTCTTCTTCCTCGGCCTGCTGCTCAAACTCGTCTTCGCCGTCTGGCTCGGCTGGCTGCCCGCCTCCGGCCGGGCGAGCCCCGACGTCCAGCTGTTCCTCCACGACCAGACCAACACCACCGGCCTCTACCTGGTCGACGCCCTGCGCAGCGGCAACCGCACGGCCGTGGCCGACGTGCTGAGGCACGCGGTACTGCCCGCCCTCGCGCTGGGACTGGTACTGGCGGGCGTGCTGCTGCGGCTGGTGCGCACGAACTTCATCGCCACCCTGCACGCCGACTACGTCGAGGCCGCCCGATCACGCGGGGTGACGCCATTCCGGCTGGTCACGTTGCACGCCGCCCGGCCCGCGCTGGCCCCGGTCGTCACCGCTCTTGGGCTTCAGGTCGCCGCGCTGCTCGGCGGAGCCGTCCTGATCGAAACCACCTTTGAGTGGCAGGGTCTGGGCCACCGGCTCGTTCACTACCTGACAGCTCGTGACTTCCCGGCTGTGCAAGGAATCGTGGCCCTGGCGGCCGTCATCGTCGCGGTGACGAACTTCCTCGTCGACGTCGCCGTGGCGCTGGTCGATCCCCGGGTGAAGTACTGAGCATGGCCGACCGCATCCCCGACCCTCCTCGGACCCTGCCGCCGGGCCGAGTGCGTGCCCGGTTGCGCGCGGGGACCGGCGTGCAGCGGGCCATGCTGCTCATCGGAGCTGCGCTGACCGGGCTGGTCCTGCTCACCGCCCTTGCAGCGCCCCTGCTGGCACCGTACGGCTACGCCCAACTACAGGACGGCGGAGAGTTGTTCGGTGCCCACCAGCCCCCCGGCGGCGATCATCCCTTGGGCACCACTGTCACCGGGTACGACGTGCTCTCGCGCACCATCTGGGGCGCCCGGACCGCCATCGAGATCATCACCATGGCGCTGCTGCTGTCGGCGGTCCCGGGAACCGTTCTGGGCCTGGTCTCCGGCTATCTCGGCGGCCGACTGGACCGACTGCTGGTAGGGGTGGCCGATGCGTTGTACGCGTTCCCGCCCCTGCTGCTCGCCGTCGTCATGTCGCTCGCGATGAGCGGCGGCCAGTCCAGCCTCGCCGGTGGCCTGGGCGCGACGGCCTGTGCCGTTTCCGTGGCCTTCGTACCGCAGTACTTCCGGGTCGTGCGGTCCGAAGCGATCCGAGTGAAGACGGAGCCCTACGTGGAAGCGGCTCAGGTCATCGGCACCAGCACGCGGCGCATCATGGTCCGCCACGTGCTGCGCAACTCCGTGCGCACCCTCCCGCTGCTCCTCACCCTCAACGCCTCCGACGCCCTCCTCACCCTGGCCGGCCTCGGCTTCCTCGGCATGGGCATCGAGCCCAACTCCGCCGCCGAGTGGGGCTATGACCTGGGCCGGTCGGTCGCGGACGTCACCGCGGGCATCTGGTGGACCGCGCTGCCACCCGGCCTGGCCATCATGCTCACCGTCCTCGGCACGACCCTGCTCGGCGAGGGCCTCACCGACCTGGCCGACCCACGGCTGCGCCAGCGCGGCCCGGCGACCGTACGCGAGGAGGGCGCCAGCAATGCCTGACCTGCTGCGCATCGAGGACCTGCACGTCACCTTCGCCACCGACACCGGGCCCGTCACCGCCGTGAACGGAGTGAGCCTCTCGATCGAGCCCGGGGAAGTGCTCGCGCTGGTCGGCGAGAGCGGCAGCGGCAAGACCGTGACCGCCAAGTCCGTCCTCGGGCTCCTGCCCGCCACGGCGGCCACTCGCGGCCGGGTGCTGCTCGGCGACGGCACCACCGACCCTGCCGAGGACGTACTGACCGCGTCTCCCGCCCGGTTGCGCGCCCTGCGCGGCGCACTGGCCGCCATGGTCTTCCCGGAACCGTCCACCACCCTCAACCCGGTCTTCACCATCGGCTGGCAGCTCGCCGAAGTGCTACGAGCGCACGGACACGGCCGCAGCAAAACCGATCGCCGGGCCCGGGCCATCGAGTGGCTCGCCACGGTCGGCCTCCCAGACCCGGACACCCGGGTGAACCACTACCCGCACCAGCTCTCCGGCGGCCAAAAGCAACGCGTCTTGATCGCCATGGCCTTGGCGACAGGCGCCAAACTCATCCTGGCCGACGAGCCGACCACAGCCCTGGACACCACAGCCCAAGCCGACATCTTGGCCCTGTTGCACCGCTGTCGCACCGACTTCGGCACCGCCCTGCTGCTGATCACTCACAACACCAGGACGGTCGCCGACATCGCCGACCGCGTGGCGACGATACGCGAAGGCCGAATCATGAAAGTCGTGGAGCAGGGCACGGCCCGCAGCCTGTACCCGCTGCCCGGTCATGCGCACATGCCCCGTCCGTCAACTGCCATACCCGCCGTCGTCTCCACAGGAAAAGGACGCACGCTTGCCCCGGCAGCGGACTCCGAGCAGCCCGTCGTACGAGCCGACGGACTGGTCGTCGACTACCCAGGGCGACTTGGACGGC
Source organism: Streptomyces sp. NPDC048002 (assembly GCF_040653275.1). Taxonomy (NCBI): domain Bacteria; kingdom Bacillati; phylum Actinomycetota; class Actinomycetes; order Kitasatosporales; family Streptomycetaceae; genus Streptomyces; species Streptomyces sp. NPDC048002. The sequence goes on from NZ_JBEZNL010000044.1 coordinate 25,515, forward strand.
CATCCTTCCGCGCGGTCGACAGGGCCACCTTCGTCATCCGCCCGAACGAAGTCCTGGGCCTGGTAGGCGCAAGCGGCAGCGGCAAGACCACCATCGGCCGGGCCATCGCCGGACTGACCCGCGTCACTGCCGGCGAACTGTACGTATTCGGCCGACCACTGACCGCCCGCCGCAGCCGGCACAGCCGAACCCACCACATCGGCTACGTCTTCCAGGACCCGGCAGCCAGCTTCAACCCACAGCTCACCATCGGCGACAGCGTCGCCGAGCCGCTGACCGTCCACCAACGCCACCTCGGGCCCCGAGCCATCCGGGCTCGGGTCGAGTCACTCCTGGACGCGGTGCACCTACCGTCGGCGTACACGGACCGCTATCCACACGAACTCAGCGGAGGCCAACGCCAACGCGCGAGCCTGGCCCGCGCCCTCGCACTGAACCCCCGACTGGTAGTCGCGGACGAGCCCACCTCCGCCCTGGACCTATCCGTCCAGGCACGAGTGCTCGACCTTTTCACCACATTGCAACAGGAGCTGGGCTTCGCGGCCCTGTTCATCAGCCACGACCTCACGGCGATCGACCAGGTCGCCAACCGTGTCGTCATCATGCAGCAAGGGAAGCTCGCCGAGTCCGACTTCACACCCCAGGCTCTGGCCCCTCACGTGCCGCCTCCACAGGAGCCTGGCGTCAACCAGTGAAACGAACGGACGGTGTCCCCTCTGGTCAGTACTGCTTGACCGTTGAATGAGGGCCGACCCGGCATCTCTCAGGCCACCCTGATCCGGAGGTGCCGCGCTGGCGTCAATGACTGGGACACTCCCATCCTCGCCAACTTCCGATCCACAGAACCGCCAACTGCGAGTCACCGCCCAGCCACGACCTGGTCTCGTTCCCGCTGCCCCGCCAAGTAGCAGTCAGAGTCACAGGGGCCCCAGCGTCACCAGACCGATGGAGAAGGGACGTTCGGACGGCCCAGAGGCGGCAGGTCCTCGGCCAGGCGAGGAGCTCCCATCTCAACGCAGGATGGCGGGGCACCCATCAGTCTTCGACCGGATGCCCCACTCCTGTACATGAACGTTCTCGCAGGTGTCGAAGTACCTCAACCTGCGCGAGTGCCGGATGAAACCGGTGCTGGAGCGGGCGGTCAGCTACACGATCCGTACGGCGCACTTGCTCGCGAACTGTTCGGCAGAGCGCGGACATTCGATGGCTCGGCCAAGACGTCGCGAAGCCGTTCGATCTCTATCCGCTGGGCGGCGATCTGCGACAGAGCCCGCTCCCGGAAGTCAGTGAGCCCATCGATCTCCACGTCACGTGCGGCGAGACGCTCCTTCAGCCCGGAGACCTGTTCCTTGAGCCGCTCGATCTGTGCCGCCCGCGGGTCCGGGATCACGCCCGTTTCCCGAAGCTCGGCCAGCCGCCGCTCGAACTCCTCCGCCAGGTGCTGGTAAGGGCCCGGCCGCGGCGAGCCGTCGCGGTTCTTCTTGGGATAGAAGCCGGTGCGGGCGACCCCGGCCTGGGTCGCGAGGGTCTTGATGTCGCACTTGCCGCCCGAGGGAACGTCACCGGCGAGGAGCCGGTCCATAACGTGACGAATGGCGGTTTCGTTGTTCCGCCGGGTCTCGTCGCTGATGCGGGCCACGTCATGCCCCCGTTCCGCAGTGGGCGTCAATCTCGGCCAGTACCCGTTCATCGCGGGCGAGTTCCTTAGTCAGTCGAGTCTTCTCCGTCCGCTGCGCGCGCCCGATGGTGGCGATGAAGACCTTCTTGCTCGCGGCGCTGGCCGCCCATACCGGGCGGTGAACCGCCCCGGTTCGAATGGAGACTCGATTTCATGAAAGGATCGAGTCATGGCACGACCTTCCCGTTACCCGCTTGAGCTCCGCCGTCGTGCGGTGCGCATGGTCGCCGAGGTGCGCGACGACTACCCGAACGAGACGGCCGCTCTGCAGGCGGTGACCGAGAAGCTCGACATCGGCTCCCGCGAGACGCTGCGGAACTGGGTGAAGCAGCACGAGATCGACGCGGGTACACGTCCGGGGACGACGACGGAGGAGTCCGCCCAGCTCAAGGCGTTGAAGAAGGAGAACGCCGAACTCAAGCGGGCCAACGAGATCCTGAAGGCCGCGGCAAGTTTCTTCGCGGCCGAGCTCGACCGGCCACAAACGCGCTCGTAGCCTTCATCGACGAGCACCGGGACCGCTTCGGCGGCGTCGAGCCGATCTGCAGAACCCTCACCGGACACGACTGCAAGATCGCCCCCTCCACCTACTACGCCCACCACAAACGACGGAGCACGCCGTCGGCCAGGACCGTGCGGGATGCCGTACTCAAGGAACAGATCAGCGAGGTCTTCGAGGCCAACTACCGCGTCTACGGGGCCAGGAAGATCTGGCGTGAGCTGAACCGGCAGGGCTGCCACGTGGCCCGTTGCACCGTCGAACGCCTGATGCGCGAACTCGGCATCACCGGAGCGGTCCGCGGTAAGCGCGTGATCACCACGCTGCCCGGCGGGCAGGCCGAACGGGCACCGGACCTGCTGGACCGCGACTTCGTCGCCGCCGCCCCGAACCGCTGCTGGGTCGCGGACTTCACCCACGTCAAGACCTGGGCCGGTGTCGTCTACGTCGCCTTCGTCGTGGACACGTTCTCCCGCCGGATCGTCGGCTGGTCCGCAGCCACCGTGAAGGAAACGGTCTTCGTCCTGGACGCCCTGGAGATGGCCGTGTGGCAACGCGACCGCGACCAACACCCCGTCCAGCCAGGCGAGTTGATGCACCACTCGGACGCCGGATCGCAATATACGAGCTTCCGCCTCGCCGAGCATCTGGACGCCGCCGGCATCGCCGCCTCGATCGGATCGGTCGGCGACGCCTACGACAATGCCCTGATGGAGAGCACGATCGGCCTGTACAAGACCGAGCTGATCAAGCCCCAACGGCCCTGGAAGTCACTCTCCCAGGTCGAGTTGGCCACCGCAGAGTGGGTCGACTGGTACAACCACCGAAGACTCCACGGTGAGATAGGCCACGTTCCGCCCGTCGAATACGAGACCAATCACCACAAGCAATCCGCGAAACTCCAGGTCACAACCATAATCTGAGATCTCTACCTGACACAGGGCGGTTCAGTGCCGGCTGGTGTGCAATGCAGCAGCGTTGGGGCTGGGTGGATGGTCGTGTAGCGGAGTGTGGTGTGTCTCGGCTGTGGTGAGCGGCGATTGCTGGCCTGCCTCCCCTGCTGGTTGAGGGTGGGGGAGGCAGGCGTGGTGTTTGTGTTATCCGATGGCGGTGCGGGTGAGCCAGAAGGGTTGGGGTCCGTAGATCTGGATGGGGTTGCCGGTGAGTCCGGTTCTGCCGCCGGTGGAGAAGGTGACGGAGCCGTCGGAGCGGATGGCCCAGATGTCGGGGATGGTGTCGTTGTTGGCGTCGGGGGTGCCGGTGAGCATGGGGATGGCGGTGCGGGTCCAGCCGGATGCTGCGTATTCGTGGTCGGTTCCGCCGGATGAGGCTGCGGCGGTGGCGAGGGAGTTGGGGTCGACGCCGCCGCTGGATGCGGCGATTCCCTTGCGGAGGAGGAGGCGTCCGGTGAGGTCGGAGCGGTAGAGGAGGTCGGCGATGTTGTCGCCGGAGATGTCCTGGACGGTGACGATGTCGCGGTCTTTCCAGGAGGAGGCGATGAGGCGGATGGCCTGGTCGACGGTGGCGCCGTGGTAGCCGGTGAAGGCCCAGAGTTCGTCGTCGGTGCCGTTGGTGGCGGTGGCGAGGATGTCGGTGCGGCCGTCGCCGGTGATGTCGCCGGCTGCGGTGATCTGGGTGAAGGCGGAGGGGCTGGGGGCGTTGTCGGGCAGGAGGATCTGTTGGCGTTTGTCGAGGTTGACGGCGCCGTAGCCGTCGCCGGGGTAGACCCAGAGTTTGCCTTCGACGCGGACGATGAGGTCTTGGAGGCCGTCGCCGCCGGTGATGTCGCCGTTGTGGGTGATGAGGGAGTTCTTGAAGTGGCCGCTGGGGGCGGCGGTGTAGGGCGGGAGGTCGTCGCCGTTGGGGTCCTTGTCGGGGTTGGCGCGGTAGGCGCCGGGCATGGAGAAGTCCAGGTCGCCGGTTCCCTTGTTCAGGGTGGTGTCCTGCTGGGAGGGGTAGAGGGCGAGGTTGCCGGCTTCGGTGGCGACCATGAGGTCGGGCAGTGCGTCGCCGGTGAAGTCTCCGGGGCCGTCGGCCTGGTCGCGGGGGGTGACGTAGAAGAGGTACTTGGTGGGCTCGGAGGGGTTGTCGGCGCTGTCGACGGCCCGCACGTAGAGGACGTTGGGTCCGGCGCTGGGGGGTTTGGCGCTGGTGATGGTGTGGGTGACGGAGGTGTCGGAGCCCGCGACCCGGCTGATGGAGCCGGTGTAGGTGGGTGAGTTGAAGCCGTACTCGTAGCGCTTGACGTCCGTGTTGACGGCGCGGAAGGTGAAGGCTCCTGGCGTGCCGAACTTCTTCACGCTCCAGACGGCGTCCTCGGCGCCGCTGCCGAAGCCGTTCTCGCCGGCGTCGGCGTTGGGGAAGTCGGTGGAGGTGACCTTGGGCGGTCTGGGCGCGGTGGTGTCCAGGACGAACCGGCAGGGCGCCTTCGTGGGGTAGTAGCCCGATGAGCTTTCCGCGTCGTCAACGGCACGGACCCGCCAGGAGTAGGTTTCGCCGCTCTTGAGCCTGCTGGTGGCGAACTTTGAAGTCGTCACCAGGGCATCTCCGCTGCCGTTGGCGACGGTCTTTTTTCCGGTGGTGCCGAGGAGGTCACCGGTGTTCTTCCACTCGCCGAGCTGCCAGAGGTCGAAGTCGAAGTAGTCGAGGTTCTTGTCCTTGTCGGTGCCCCTGGCGGTGAAGGTGAGATCGCCTGAGCCCATGCGGACGTAGGGCTTAGTGGTGGTGCACTTGCCGTCCGGGCCGAGGTCGAGGGAGTTGGAGACGATGGCCGGCTTGCGGTTGTACTCCAGGCTGAGCACCGGCGGGAAGTCGCCGTTGGCCTCGAACTTCTTCCACGCGTACTGGGAGTTCTCGTCCCGGGCCCGCATACCGAAAGTGATCATGTCGTCGCCGTCGTCGGCTGCTTCCTGAGCGCCCTTCTTCACGTCGAACGCCTCGAACTCGTCGCCGCAGCTCGATTTGTAGCCGTGGGCGAAGCTCTTCGTGGCGAGCTTGTTTCCGTCGTGGAGACGGGGGGCGTTCTTCCAGTTGGTGTGGGAGTTGATCCGCCCGGTGACGTGGACACTCATGCTGCGGGGACTGCAGGACCAGGCATACCGCTCCAGCACGGTGAACTTGGCCTTGGTGATCTTCGTGCCCTTGAGGTCGGAGTCGAAGACGACGTTGAAGAACGACCGGGAGGTCCCCCAGGTGTCGGACTCGAAACCGACACGGGCCTCGTCGGTGCCGCCGGCGTTGAAGTTCCGTCCGTTGTAGAAGGTGGCGTTGGGGTGACGACTGTAGGCGGTCGTCCAGTCGTCGGCCTGTTCCTTGAAGGCGGGGTCGATGAAGACGGGGTAGGTGGTGGCCGGATCGGCCAGGAAGTCCTGGTTGGGGGTGAGCGTCCACTCCCCGGCGCCGAGGTCGGCTTCGACGAGGTCACCGCGGGAATCGGGTGCCGGCCCGTTCAGGGAGGGCAAGGACAGGGTCGCGGCCGCACCGGTCTGCGACGGTGAGGGGGTCGGTTCGGCCGGTGCCGAGGGCAGCGGCGAGTCCGAGACAGTTGGTTCGGGCCCGTCGCTGGCGTCGGGCAGGTCCTCGACGTCGGTGTCGCTCTGTTCGTCCGACTCGACGGGGAGTTCTTCCTCGGTGGGGCTGGGTTCGGTGCTGTCCGTGGGGGAGGGACTCGTGGTGTCGGCAGCCTCGGGCGCGGTCGGCTGGGCGCTTGCACCGACGGTGCCGTCAGTGACCGCGGGCGCTCCGCTGCTGTCCCACATCAACGGTGTGGGGGAGACCGCCACCTCGTCCCCGTAGGCGTCCAGGGCGCTGACGATGCCGGAGAGCGGGTCCATCCGGAACGACAGAGTCGATGAATTGAGGCCGTAGACGAGCTGCTGCACGTGCGGATCGGAGGCCGCCGCCCGGTTCTTGAGGACCACCATCTGGCCGAAACCGTCGTCGTCGGCGGTGAGGACCAGGTCACCGCCGGGGAAGATTTCCGGGTACAGAGCGCGGTTGCCGTCGATGACCGGGGCCGGCACGGGACCGGGCCACGTCAGCTGGATCGCGTGCGCTCCGCCGGCCACATACAGCGTGACCAGGGGGGTGCCGGCGTCTGCAGCGGCCTGCTTCACCAGGGAGACCCGCCGGACAGCGGTCCGGGTGGCACGCTCGGTGCCCCGGCCGCCGGATCCGTCGGAGAACACCATGCGGGTGTTGGTGGCCTTCGGCTCCCAACCGTCCTTGGTGCGGGCCAGATTCGGATCGATCGGCTTCCACACACCGCCCACCTTCGCGCGGACGGCCGAGGCATACAGATCCTTCGCCAGGCCGCCGTCGGGCCGCGCCCACGTCGTGGAGCGGGCGGTGCGTGCGGCAGTGACCTCAACCCGTTCGCCGCTGTGCGCGGCCTGTGCCAGCGCGGCGGCCTCGGTCACCGGCCGGGCGCGCCCGTCACGGCTCTCGGCGTCCTGCCGGTCATCGCTGTCCAGGCCGATCCCGGCATAGACGACACCGGTCACGGCGAGCGCGGTGGCGAGCACCGCCGCTCCGGCCCGGCGGCCGGGCACACGGAGCCAATTGCGCGTCATCGGGCGGATTCCCCTTCCCCCTCGTTCCCCTTCGGGCCAGCCGATGATGACCTATGAGCGGGGTGTGGTCACTCTGTGCCCAGGACGCCGGTGACGAAGGCGGCAGGTCAGCGCACTGTCGGGCCGGAGATCCGCGGACCATCTGCCGCGCAGGGACGGCGGCGCAAAATCTGCCAAACCGTGCCACAGGCCGGGGGAATGGCGGTGGACCGCCACGAAGTGAGCCGAAAGTCCGGTCAGGGCAGGTGTGCGGCGCTATCGCGCCGCGTCGGCACATCCATCCCGTGACGTCCCGCTACTGATTGCTACGCACCGTGGTGATGATCACATCCTGCCGTCGTCTCTGGAATTCCGTCACATCGTGATCACAGAATCTGCATGGTCTGATACGTCTTCACGCGTGGTCCGTTTCCGGTCCCGCTCCAAGTGTTCCGGGGGACCCCGCCGTGTTCGGTCGACTTCCGTATGCCCGCAAGTCCCGCAACGCCCGCATCGGCGTGCCGGTCACGGCGGCCGCGCTGCTGGTGGGACTGCTGCCCGCGCAGTCATTCGCGCTGCCCCCGGACCCGGCGAAGGAGGAGACCGGCCGGGAGACGCTGACGCTGGAGGCACTCAAGCGGGACCTTCCGGTGCCCGGTGTCCGGCCCGTCAACCGCTCCCTGGACACGCTGAAGGCGGAGATCCCCAAGCAGCGCGTTGCCCCGCCGGCCGGCACCGTGACGCCGCCCTCCAACGTGAGCGGATCGGTCACCTTCGGATCGACGGCCACCCCCACCTCGGCCAGCGCCGACGCGCGGCAGGCGGCACTCAGCCCGGTGGGGACCCTGCCGGTCAGTCTCGGCCAGGCCCCCGACCAGCCGACACCGACCGGTACCTGGCAGGTCACCATCCCCGACCGGACCAGCGCGGCCGGCCAGGGCATCGACGGCACCCTGATGGTGGTTCAGGCCCCCGCCACCGGCGCCGTGCCGGTCTCCGTCAAGCTCGACTACGCCAAGTTCGAAAGCCTCTACGGCGCCGACTGGGCATCCCGGCTCACCTTCGTGCAGTTCCCCGAGTGCTACCTGACCACTCCGGACGACGAGGCATGCCAGGCCTATGAGGAGCTCGAGACCGACAACGACCCCTCCGCCCGGTCCCTGACCGCCACCGTCGACCCCGCCGCCGACGGCACCGTTGCACCGGCCTCCGCACCGTCCACCCCTGCAGCCGGCGCCGGGGCTGTCCAGGCTTCCTACCGCACGTCCACATCCGCGACGCCCGCGGCCGCCGGAGACAGCGCCGTGCTCGCCGCCGTCGACTCCGGTGCCGGCAGTGGCAGCTTCAAGGCCACTTCGCTGGCCACCAACGGCAAGTGGGCGGCCGGAGGATCGTCGGGAGCCTTCACCTGGTCCTACCCGCTGACCCTGCCCGAACCGCCCGCAGGACCGGCGCCGAAGATCTCCCTCGCGTACAACTCCCAGGCAGTCGACGGCCGCACCGCGGTCTCCTCACCCCAGTCCTCCTGGATCGGCGAGGGATGGAGCTACGACCCGGGCTTCATCGAGCGCCGTTACCGCACCTGCAAGGACGACCGCAAGACACTCACTTCCGGTACTCCCAACAACACCGCGTCCAAGGACAAGACCTCCGACCTGTGCTGGGTATCAGCCAACGCGGTGATGTCCCTCAACGGCAGGACCACCGAACTCGTCCGCGAGGTCAACACCACCGCTGACCCCGAGACGACGACCGACCTCTACCGGCCGCAGGACGACGACGGCACCCGCGTCGAACACCGCGTGGGCGCCGCCAACGATGACAACAACGGCGAGCACTGGGTTGTCACCACGGCCGAGGGCACCCGCTACTACTTCGGCCAGCACCAGGTCGGCGGCGGCCACGCAGACACCAACTCCGTCTCCACCGTGCCCGTCTTCGGCAACCACCCCGGCGAACCGTGCCACGCCACATCGTTTGCCGACTCCCGCTGCGGCAGCGGCAAGCAGCAGGCCTGGCGGTGGGGCCTGGACAAGGTCGTCGACATCCACGGCAACACGATGATCGTCAACTGGAAGCAGGAGACGAACTACTACGCACCGCGCAAGAAGTTCAAAAACCCCGAGCAGTACGACCGGCACGCCTACCCCACGTCCATCGAATACGGGATGCGTCCCAGCACCCTGACCAAGCCGTCCGCCACGGTCACGTTCGGTGCCAAACAGCGCTGCCTGCAGTCCGAGACGGCCTGCGACGCGGCGAACTTCGCCAAGACCGATGACCCCGGCGCCTACCGCTACTGGTGGGACACCCCCGGCAACCTCAACTGCAAGTCGACGTCCAAACTGTGCCCGTCCTTCCCGTCCTTCTGGACACAGATGCGCCTGGACACGGTCACCACCAAAGCCGCACGGGCCGGACAGAGCAGCCTCGGGCCTGTCGACACCTACACCCTGTCCCAGTCCTTCCCGGAGAACTGGTACGACACCTCCCCGGGCCTGTGGCTGAACTCCATCACCCGCACCGGCTACGCCCCCGGTGACACCACCGGCACCCTGCAGTCCAAGGACGGCGTCAGCTTCGCCGCCTACACCGTCGGCTCCAACTCCCCGCTCGCCGGGCGGCTCATGGACCGCCAGCTGCCCAACCTCGTCCCTCGCAGCAAGACCGACCAGCGGCCCGGCTTCACCCGCCCCCGCATCGGCACCGTCTCCACCGAATACGGCGGCGACATCGAAGTCGAGTACACCGGAGGCTGCGCGCTCGAGCCGGCCGAGGACAAGGGCAAGAACAACACCACCTGCTACCCGGTGCGCTGGTCGCCGGACGGCGACGACCGCACCCCCAAGAAGGCCTGGTTCAACAAGTACGTCGTGTCCTCCGTGACCGAGACCGACAAGGTCACCTCACACGGAGTTCCCGTCACCACCAAGTACACCTACACCCAGGCCGCCTGGTCCAAGAGCGACGACGAGTTCCAGCGCCCCGCCCTGCGTACCCACAGCGACTGGAAGGGCTACCGCCAGGTCGCCGTCCGCAAGGGCGCCAAGATCACCTCCACGGCCGGTGTGCTGAACAGCCAGTCCTACACCCTCAACCGCTACTTCCTGGGCGTCGGAGGCGAAGTGAAGGACTCCACCGCCACCCAGACCCTCGCCACCGATGACGCACCGCAGTTCGCCGGCATGACGGCAGAGACGATCACCCATGTCGCCTCCGGCGGCAAGGTACTCAAGCGCCAGCTGAACTTCCCCGACTCCCAGCAGACTGCCTCCCGCGCCCGGGAGAACGAGGACGCGACAGCAGGCGAGCCGCTGCTTGCCCACCGCACTTACATCAAGCGCACCGATGAGATCCAGACCGTTGATTACACCTGGCGCGGCGTCCGCACGACAACAACGGTTGACGACACCTACGGACTGCCCCTGCAGGTGGAGACAGCCGTCATCAAGCCCAGCGGGACCTCCGAGACCCTCACCGACCGGACCTGCACCACCACCTCCTACCTGCACAACACCACGGACTGGCTGATCGGCCTGCCCAAGCAGGTCCGCGTCACCGGCACCAGCTGCGCAGCCCAGGCCACCGCTGATCCGGCCACCCAGCTGAAGTCATCGGTGCAGCACAGCTACGACAACCTCACCTACGGCGCCACCCCTACCAAGGGCCTCCTCACCTCGACGGCCGGCATCAATGGCACCGGCACCGCCCACACCCATGTGACGACCACCAGCTACGACCCCCTCGGCCGGGTGCGCACCGTCACAACCCCCGGGGCCGGAACAACCGAAACGCAGTACACGCCCGGCGACGACGGCGGCCCTCTCACTCAGGTGAAGTCCATCAACGCCAAGGGCCACAGCAGCATCACGACCTTCGACCCCGGCCGGAGTCTGCCGCTCACCGTCACCGACGCCAACAGCCGCGTCACCCGCAACGAGTACGACGCCCTCGGACGCGTGGTCAAGGGCTGGTCCCCCTCCCGCTCCACCGCCGGCCAATCGCCGAGCGTGCAGATCTCCTACCAGGCAGCCACGGCTACCTCCAAGACCAACCGCCCCGCCTCGGTCACCCTCCAGACACTCAAGGACGACGGCTCCTACGCCACCACCATCACCCTCTACGACGGCCTGCAGCGCGAAGTCCAGACCCAGACCGACGCCCACGGCCCCGGCCGGATCATCACGGACACCCACTACAACGACCATGGCCTCGTCTGGGAGAAGTCCAGCGGCTATCTCGCCAAGGGCGACCCCAGCACCACCATGTTCCAGCCCAAGTCCCTGGACCTGGTACCGAGCTCCGTCAAATACCGCTACGACGGCCTCGAACGCCAGTACCGCGCCTCCGTCTACCACGGCGGCAACTACAAGTACGCCACCTACACCACCCACAGCGACACCTACACCGAGGTCAACCCCCCTGGTTCCACGGCCCCCCGGACTCGGACGAACGTCGACGCCCTGGGCCGCGTCACCTCCGTCAAGCACTACACCCGCGACAGCGGCGACACCGGGCGCACCACCGCCTACGAGTACGACGCCCGCGGCAACCGCAGCAAAGTCACCGACCCGGCAGGCAACGCCTGGACCTACGCCTACGATGCGCGCGGCCGGCTGACCTCCACAACGGACCCCGACACCGGCACCACCACCACCGGCTACGACGACGCGGACCGCCCCAACCACACCAAGGACGCCCGCCAGCAGGAGACGTTCACCGAGTACGACATCCTCGGCCGCGTCCGCTACATACGCCACGGCTCCGCCACCGCCAGCCCGGCCAAGGAATACACCTACGACACCGACATCACCGGCGCACTCGGCCAGCTGACCGCCTCCATCCGGCACACCCCGGACGGCGACTACACCAACCGCGTCACCGGCTACGACGCCGAATACCGCGTCACCGGCAGCGAAACCGTCATCCCCGCGAACGCGATGACCACCGGACTGTCCGGCACCTACGCCTACACCTACACCTACACACCCACCGGACAGCCGCAGTCCGTCACCCTCCCCGCCAAGGGCGGCCTGGCCAGCGAAAAGGTCGTCACCCGCTACAACACTGACGGTCTGCCCGAATCAACCTCCGGCCTGACCTGGTACACCGCCGACGCCACCTACTCTCCCTACGGCGAAGTCCTGCGCACCGTCTCCGGCGCCCAGCCCCACCGCGTGTGGACAACCAACTTCGTCAACCCCCACACCGGCAGCCTCCAGCGCACCATCACCGACCGAGAGACCGCCACCCACCGCATCACCGACAGCTACTACTCCTACGACCTCTCCGGCACCATCACCTCCAACGCCCGCGAGCTGACGGAGACGACCGGAAAGACGTGGGACACCCAGTGCTTCACCTACGACGTCATGGGCGAACTCACCCACGCATGGACGTCACAGACCGCCCCCGACGGCAAGGGCACCGGCTGCAAATCCGCCAACGGCGCCACCTGGGGCCACCGCACCGACTACACGCCCTCAACCGGCCCCGTCACTGACGCTCCCGACGAATCCACCGACGCCGCCACCCCCGACACCTCACTGTCGACAACCCTCGCCGCAGCTGCCCCCGACACCGCCACCCTCTCCACCGGCGACACCGCCTACCGCCAGTCCTTCACCTACGACTGGCTCGGCAACCGCGCCACCCTGACCGAACGCGACACCGCCGACCCCAGCAAGAACGTCACCCTCACCTACGGGCACGGCACGACCGTCGCCGGCAACGGCACCACCCCGTCGTACCAGACACAACCCCACACCATGACGTGGATCACCTCCACAACCGCAGGCAAGGGCAGCTCCTACACGTACGACGCGACAGGCAACACCGAAGTCCGCGACCTGCACAACACCACCCAGAACCTCGACTGGACACCCGAGAACAAACTCGGCTCCATCACCGACGACGGCACCAAGACCACCTACGTCTACGACGCCGACGGCAACCGCATCCTGGAGAACTCCCCGTCCGGCTCCACCCTCTACCTGGGCGAGACGGAGCTGACCACGAACCCCACGGGCAGTATCACCAAGGCATCCCGCACGTACGCCCAAGCCGGCGCGCCAGCAGCCACCCGAACGACCACGAACGGCTCGACCACCGGCCACAAACTCAACATCCTGCTCACCGACCACCTCGGCACGGCGAACACCACCGTCGAGACGGCCACCGGCCAGACGGTCACCCGCCGCGCCTTCAAACCCTTCGGTGAAACTCGCGGAACCAAGCCCGCAGCCTGGCCGAACAAGCGGAGCTACCTGGGCGCCGGCATCGATGACGCCAGCACGGGACTGACCCATATCGGCGCACGCGAATACGACCAGATCTCCGGACGGTTCCTGTCCGCGGACCCGATCCTCGACATCGCGGATCCGCTGCAGATGAACGGATACAGCTACGCCAAGAACAGCCCGATCAGCACCAGCGATCCCGATGGACTGAAGCCCGTCACTCAGTGCGACACGAGTTGCGACAACGGTGGATCCAATACCTACCGGGACTGGATGACTCAGAACTCAGACGGCACCTGGTCCTACCATTACGAGAACACCGCATGGACTTACGACGGCGAGGGCGACCTTCACAGCACCGTCAAGCGGGGCAGTGAACATCCTGGTGCGGGCAAGAAGACGGTGTACAAGCCGTACAACAATCAAGTTCAGGAAACGATCCTGGGTATCGCTGTCTCGCTCATCTTCCCCGACCCCTCGGACTGGCAGGACTGTCTTTCGGGCCCAACGCTCTCAAGCTGCGGATCCGCATCAATGGACCTGCCCTATGCCAAAGCACTGAAGCTGGTCCCTGACTCAGTGCTCAAGAAGGGCAAAGAAGCGGTCGATAAATGGTTGAGCAAGTGCAACAGATGCTTCCTTGCTGGCACCGACGTCCTCATGGCCAACGGCGACACTCAGGACATCGAAGACGTCAAGGTCGGTGACGAAGTTCTGGCCACCGACCCGGAAAGCGGCGAAACCGGCGCCCGCAAGGTCACCCATCTCATCGTCACCGAACACGACAAGCACTTCAACGAGCTCTCCATCGCCACACCGGACGGCATCGAGAAGCTGACGGCCACCCACGAGCACCCGTTCTGGTCACCATCGCAGCAGGACTGGATCGAAGCGGCCGAACTCGACTCGGGTATGACCCTCCTCACCGACGAGGGCACCACCGTCATCGTCACCGCGAACCGTGCCTTCAGCAGGCATGCACGCACGTACAACCTCACCGTTGACGACTTGCACACGTACTATGTTCTGGCGGGGCAGACCCCGGTACTCGTTCACAATGCAAACTGTGGACCTAACCTGAAGGATTTGCAGAAGGACTACCCCCGGCGCACTGTGGGCATCCTTGACGTCGGAACCGATCAGCTTCCGATGATTAGCGGTCCAGGTGGCCAGTCGGGACTCCTCAAGAACCTTCCAGGTCGCACGAAGGCCAACGGGGAGCACGTGGAGACTCACGCAGCAGCGTTCTTGCGTATGAATCCAGGTATCAGAAAGGCCGTGCTCTACATCGACTACCCGACGGGGACCTGTGGAACATGTAGAAGTACATTGCCTGACATGCTGCCCGAGGGTGTTCAACTGTGGGTGATTTCGCCGCGTAGGACTGAAAAATTCACGGGACTTCCTGACTGAGTCAGGAAAGTAGTCGGCGGCCGATCCACCTGGATCGGCCGCCGATTCGTGTTTCACTATCTACCAGGGCAGTGGTTCATCGGTTGTGTAGTTGTGAACGCCTGAGTATGAACGCCACTTGATTCCTGGGATATTCTCCGCCCAGGAGAGATCGCCTGGCGCCCTCGCTGCGAGGGTGATGTCATGACCTGCGTCGGGATCGTCGCTCGGGTGGACAAGAGCCAGCCAGCTCTCGTCGAAGAGGATGCGCGAACCGGGGGCCGGCCAGGCCCACGCAGGGAAGGGAAACTCATGGCTTCCTTCCCGAGACCAGAGCCAATCTGCCGAGACTCCTTGCGCGACTTTCGTCGTAGGAGCCCCCAGGATTGCCTCCATGATCGTGGCGTGAATCAAGAAATCTGAGAGCCGCTCGCCAGTCCGTCGCCACGGGGTCGGCTCGTCGGACGGCTCTCGCTCGTACACGAAGTAATCTTCACTTTTTGGATCGAATGCCCAAACCCAAGTTCCTTGGTTCTCAACCCAGAACGGAATCTTTCCGTCTTCTGCTGCGAGTTCCGCGAGGGGGATGGCGTAGTTGTGTGAAGTGATCTCCCCGCCCCACTGGGCAGAGATTTCATGCCACTCGACAAGCTCCCTAGGTGCATCAGGTGATTCCCGCAGTCTCGCATTGGGGGATTTCGGGGCGCCGTACCACCTCCGTAGAAATCGCAGCAGGCCCGGGCTGTCCGTGGGGGCGAGAGAGTTCATGTGAGACATTATGCGCTACATGCCGGGCGTCGACGGGGACTGATCGGCAAATCGCTAAAGCAAAACGGGAGCCCCATATGTGGGGCTCCCGTGGGTCATGACGGCAGTAGTTGACGGCAACGTCAGCGGACGAGTGAGGCGCAGGGTGGCGGTTCGTCGCCGTCGGAGCGTGCCGTCTCGGTGGCCTCCCGGCCGTCGAGCGCGGTGCCGAGGGTGTTGATGGCGTCTCGCTGGAGGCGGATTCGGACGTGGGCGTAGACGGTGGCGGTGACGCCGATGTGGGCGTGGCCGAGGAGTTCCTTGATCACGACGAGTTCGACGCCCTGTTCCAGAAGCAGGGTCGCAGTCGAATGCCTGAGGTCGTGGCAGCGGACGCGGCGCAGGCCAGCCTTGCGGAGGAGCGTGGTGAAGGCGCGGGTGAGGTTGGTCGGGTCGATCGGTCTGCCCTGCACCGTAGTGAACACGTGCCCGTCGTGAACCGTTCCGGGTTCGGTGGAGACTCGATTCCATGAAAGGATCGAGTCATGGCACGTCCCTCCTCCTACCCCGCTGAGCTGCGTAAACGAGCGGTCCGTATGGTCACCGAAGTCCGTGGTGACTACCCGAACGAGTCGGCCGCGTTGCGGGCGGTCGCGCAGAAGCTCGGCATCGGCTCTGCCGAGACGCTGCGCAACTGGGTCAGGCGGGACGAGATCGACTCCGGGCAGCGTCCGGGGACGACCACGGAGGAGTCCGCGGCAATGAAGGCGCTGAAGAAGGAGAACGCCGAGCTCAAGCGGGCCAACGAGATCCTGAAGGCAGCGGCGTCTTTCTTCGCGGCCGAGCTCGACCGGCCACACACACGCTCGTAGCGTTCATCGACGAGCATAACGACCGCTTCGGCGGCGTCGAGCCGATCTGCCGGGTCCTGACCGACCACGACTGCAAGATCGCACCGTCCACCTACTACGCCCACCACAAACGCCGGGCCGCACCCTCGGCCCGCACCGTCCGTGACGCCGAACTGAAGACCTTGATCACTCAGGCGTACGAGGCCAACTACCGTGTCTACGGCGCCCGGAAGATCTGGCGGCACCTGAACCGGCAGAACGTTCTGGTGGCTCGCTGCACCGTCGAACGGCTCATGCGCGACCTTGGCATCACCGGAGCGGTCCGCGGCAAGAAGGTGATCACCACGATCCCCGATGCGAGTGCTCAGCGGGCCCCGGACCTGGTGGACCGTGACTTCGTCGCCCCGGCCCCGAACCGCTGCTGGGTCGCCGATTTCACCCATGTCGCCACATTCGCCGGCGTCGTCTACGTGGCCTTCGTCGTGGACACCTTCTCCCGCCGCATCGTCGGCTGGTCGGCAGCCACCTCGAAGGAGACGCGCCTCGTCCTGGACGCCCTCGAGATGGCCCTGTGGCAACGCGACCGCGACCAACATGCCTACGAGAAAGGCGAGTTGATACATCACAGCGATGCCGGGTCGCAGGGCGGATTCAACCGGTCGTCGCAACACCTTGATTTCGGAGGTGTTCAAGATCGCTACGGAGGACTGGAGCAGGAAGACCGGCGATGCGCCCGCGGAACTTCGGCGGCAGTGGCGTGCTGACCGGGCGCTGAGGCCAGCGATGCGCTCGCCTGGCCGGCCTGATCCGTCTCGGGTGGTGCAGCGGCAGTTCTGGCGGCTGATCGCCACGGGCGTCACGACGGCTGAGGCATCGCTGGCGGTCGGGGTGTCGGTGCCCGTCGGTTCTCGGTGGTTCCGTCACGCTGGCGGCATGCCGCCGATCTCGGTGTGCTTCAGGTCAGTGGATCCGTGGGTAACACGAGGATGCTGGGTGAGCCGACGGGCTTCGGCCAGGACGTCGGCGTCGACCTGTGCCGGCGTCCTGTCGCCGTATTCGAGGATGTCGTACTCGTCGTCCAGGTTGGCGAGTTGTGCGGCCAGGGGCGGTTCGTGCCCGAAGCGCTGGTGGATCCGGAAAGCCAACTCGCGTGGTGTCAACTCGCCGGCCAGCATTCGGGCGGCAAGTGCTCGTGCGGCGGCTTCCTGTCCGGCAGGGCTGCCTGCTGGGTGGAAGGTGAGGCCCAGTTCGTCGAGTGCTGGGGGGAGGAGGTCGTGGACGTCGTAATCCGCCTCTGCGCGTGTGCACGCGGCCAGTATCCGCAGGGCGGGACTGTCGAGGCCGGCGACGAGCGCATCACAGGCGCTGGTGACGACATCGGTCGCACCGATCTCTCCCATGCGCCAGAGGGCGGCATGGTCCTGGAGGGCGCAAGCCCGTGGTCGGGCTCATGGCCGGGGTCTGCAGCAGCCAGCAGCCCCTGCGTACCCCTCCGAGGCAGTCACTGCGCAGTGACTGCGCAGCCCAACGCGCCGGTGCGCAATACCCCCTGTGGCCGGGTGTGGTGGGGCTTGTGGTCGGGGCTGCGCATGCCCGTGGTCGGGTTCGTGGTCGGGGCTGCGCTCCCGCCGGCTACAAGTCTGTGCACCCGTGGGAGCAGAGCGCTGCGCAGCTGCTGCTGCCCTTCTCCGTGACGGCGCGGCAGCTGCCTGGAGGCGAGCGGCCAGGGTGCGCCGCTCGATGCGGTGTGGATGGCTGCCATGAGCGCACCCACTCACAGTGCGCACCGAGCGGAGTTGAACATGTTCAACTTTCGTGGCAGCGTGGGTGCTTGTTGATCTGCTGTGTGAAGCGGCCCGGGGTGTGGCGTGCGTGAGGGGGAGTCATGTGTGTGGAACGAGGGCGAGTTGCTGTGGGGTTGCGTGGAGTGGTTTTGGCGGTCGTGGTGTTGATGCTGGCCTCGGGGTGCATGTGGCAGCCGCAGGCGCTGGCTCGGGCCGAGATCGTAGGCACCTGGGCCGAGGGCGGTACCGGGACTGTGCTCTTCAAGGACGACGGGACCGTCGTGGTGACCGGCCTTGCCGAGTTCAATGACGAAGGCGACAAGGTGTCGGAGTGCAGCGGCACCGGCGAGTGGGGCGTGTACCCGGACGGCGAGGAAGCGGAGCAGGTGTCGGTCACCGTGTGCGACGGCAATCCGTGGGAGTTCGGCGGTTCGAAGGAGCATCCGGAGATGCGGCGTCTTGTGGCGGATCCTTCGTACGGGAAGTACCAGACCCTCAGCCGCAGGTAGCGGAAGCCGCACGGCGCCTCCCGGCGCGCCGTCCGGGTGCACCCGGAGGTGGCCGTGCTGGTCGTCATGGCGGCGGGTGTCGGTGACGAAGGACCATCTGGCAGCGGCCACGGAGAAAGGGGCCGGGACCCAGCGGGGTCTGTTCAGGACTCCGATCGCGAGTCACGCGTACGGCTGCCGCCTGGCCGTCTCTTACTCCTGCTGGTTTGGCCCGGGAGGCCTCGGGTGCCCCGGCGGCACCTGTTGAAGCGACCGAGCGAGCATGTCACGTCCCGGTCAACATGCCCAGAGCTGGTCGGGATTGTGGCAGGGTCGGGCTCATGGCCGGGGTGCGCATCCGGCATCCGGCAGCCCCTGCGCATCCGTCTGGTCCGGTGAGTGTGCAGCGCCCCGTCCTCCGCCTCCAACATCAGCTGCCTTCTCGCCGTACTCGAGAGCGCCACAAGATGTGGCGCCGCGCTCAGGAAGGCGGCGCACCAGCCGGCCCCGACCGGACCACCGGCCACCAGGGCCGACCACGGTCACGACTCGACAGCCTTGCCGTAAGCCGGGCCAACCCCACTGCCTACCGTCCGCAGCCGGACAGGGCGGCTGCCGCGCCCTCGCAGCTCACCACGGGCAGACGGCAGCGCCCCCAGGAGCAGATCGTGCGGAACAGTCCGGAGCTTCTCGCCCGTTTGCAGACCGCCTGACGCCCGGCCGCAGCGGCCGCGCCCCGGCAGGCAGCCGACCACGGCAGCAGCGGCTGCACACGGTGGACCGTACCGTGAGACGCTCGGCCTCTGGCCGGCTTGTCCGTGTCCGCTGTGGGAGCTTGTGCGGGCGGTTTTGCCCCCGCGCCGTGGAACGCCCGGGAGCTGATCGACGGGTTCGGCTCGCCTTTCGGCGGCTTGTTGTAGGGGACCGGGCAATTCTGCCGGTTCTCCTCAGCCCGGGAAATCCCTCGTCGACGAGAAAGCCGCACAGTCCGCCGTCACCGTAGTCCTCGACTGACCGGGTGTCAGCTCCCGCTCACTCGGTAGGGGATCCCTGGCTTGCCACATACGCCCCGCGCAGGGCGCCGAGAAACCCGACCGCAGCGCCGATCCAGGCGAGCCACAACCATGCGCCTCCAACGACGGGATTCTCTGTCGCCAACAGGTAGCCGGCCGCCGCCCAGAAGACGCAGCCACCGATGTTCGCCCAAAGTCGAACACGTGGACTGAATGTCACTCCCCGGCCCCCACAGAAACAAAAAGGGTGCTGCTGATGATGACCAGCACAGTAGACGAATCGATCACAGCGCCACCCGATCGGGGACGGCAACAGCCGCTGAACAGTGCCTGACCCCGGCACCTTGCCGGCCGGCGCGACACCTTGCCCACGATCGCCCTGCTGGGACCACGCCGGCGGGGCGGTCCTGTCCTCACTCGTCGGCACCCTCAGTGCCCGCCCCGTCTGCATTGTTCAGCGTCGCCCAACAGGCTCCTGCGCAGCCGTTGATGTCCTGCCCGTGGCGGCGCAGCAGCCGTCTGTACCGCGACCCCGGACTGCAGGTGGTCTGTCCCGCGGGCCGTGTGCGCTGCTGTGGGGAGCGTTGCGTCCCGCCGGCTATGGGGGCGGTAGGTGTCCGGTGAGGGTTTTCCATTCCTTGCGGGCTTCTTCGAGTTCGGAGTCTGCGGCTTTGCGGTGTGGGTCGTGGCGGTTGCGCTGCCGTACGCCGGCGAGTTTTGTGCGTGCTGTCTCCTGCAGAAGCCCGGGTGTCGGCGCGGGCTTCTGCCAGCTGCTTTTCAGCGTGGGTGAGCTGGTGGGGGAGCCGGGCACGGAAGGTGTTCTCGTCCGCGGCGCGGGGAGCGGAGCGGGTGAGGAGTGTGCGGGGGACGTGGACGAGGGTTTCGGACTCTTCCTGTCCCGCAGCTGCACCAGGTGCTGCGGGTCTGTCTCCTTGCCGTCTGAAGAACCCGTTCTTGTGCTCCCCGCGTCCTGGGCGTTGTGTGGCCTTTGCAGTGCGTGTCTGGGGGCTGGTGGGGGGTGTGCCGTCACAGGCTCATGATGATTTCGTCATGTACGGTGGGGGAGTGACCGAGCAGAGCATCTACCGCCACCTGCGGGAGTTCCGTGAGGCTTTCGACAAGCCTGAGCCGCTTGCCTGGCCGGAGATCAGCCACGGCCAGCTGCTGATGATGATGAGTCCGAAGAAGCAGCACCAGCTGGTCGCTCACCGGCTGCGTACCCAGCTTGAGCCTCAGCTGGCAGCGGACCTGGTGCTGATGGTGGAGACCGACATGGAGGACGTCAGTTTGGGCGTCCTGCGTGTGCCCGACCTCGTCGTGATCGACGAGGAGGAAGCCACCCGCGACAGTGACGCCATCGACCCGCGCCGTTCCCACCTGGTCATCGAGATCGTCTCGCGGTCCAATCCGGCCAATGACTACGAGGGCAAGCTCCGTGACTACCCGGCCATGGGAGTCCCGCACTACCTGATCGTCGATCCCCGTGACGGCAGCGCCGTCCATTACTGGGCACCCACCCGGCGCGGCGGTGAGCCGGCCTACGACAATCGGCAGCATTACCTTTTCGGGGACACGGTCACGGTCGCCGGGTGGAAGATCGATACGGCCGGGCTGCCCCGTTATGGTGCGGACGCCGGACTGTGAGTGACACCGCGGAGCTGGTGCGGTCCTGGCGCAGGCAGCGGGGGATGTCCCAGGCGCGGCTTGCCGAGCTGGCCGGGACCGGGCAGGCGGCGATCTCCCGGATCGAGTCGGGCAGAGACCTTCCCACCCTTGCCCTGTTGGAGCGGATCGCCGCAGCGCTGGACTGCCGCCTGACGGTGAGTTTCACCGCGGGCGGGGAACACGTTTCGTCCCCGCCGGCGTGCTGACGAGGGGTAGTGCGGGGACTGGATATGGGACGCCGGCCGGGTCCGGTGCGCGGCTGCGCTGCTGCCTGGGCCTGCTCCAGCAGGGGCCCCCTGACGACGTGGCCGGCCAGACCAAGGAGCCGTCCACGGCCCCGCTGAACGCCCCGCAGAGCTCGGCAGTCACCCATGCGTCGGAGGTGTGGAGGCATGTTGGCTATCGCTCGCGCCGGTGGCCTTACAGCTCGCTCCATGCTTGTGGTGTGCCGCCGGTGAGGGGTGTCCATACGGGTTGGGTGGGGCCGTGTTGTTCGAGGTCTTCGAGTACGGCGGCTCCCAGCGGGACCTCTTGGGCGAGTGCCGCGACGAGCGGGTGCTGGGCGGTCATCGCCTGCAGGTCGCTGATCCGGTTCTCGAGTCTGGTCCGGGAGGCGCCGGTGAGGATGAAGAGCACACGGGGGAATACGGGATACCGGCGCAGCCATGCGGGGCCTGTGGTTGCCTGTCTGCGCCGGCCGACGGGCTGGGCTTCGTACTGGAACAGCCGTGCGTATTCGATGAGTTTCACGGCGAGGCGTTCGCTGCTCATGGTGGTGCGGTCGAGTTCCACGAACGCGCGCAGCTTCCGCCGGTGTTCACTGTCGATGGCCGTGTAGTGCATCACCGCGTCGGCGACGAGCCGTTCGCCTTCACCGATGGAGTGGGACACCTCGGGGGTCCAGTCCCAGGGGCCGTGTTCGTGCCCGAGCCGGCGGGCGTCCGCGGCGAAGGCAAGGTGTGCGCGGACGACGGCGAGTGTGTGCGGGGTCTTCAGCGACGCTGCCGTGGTGGAGGTGATGGGGTAGGGCGGGCGTCCCCGCAGGACGGGCAGGTCCCGGGTCAGCCGCGCGCCTTCCTGGGTGAGGTACCAGGCCTGGGTGCGGGTCCGGTTCGCGTCAGGCAGAACCGTGCGGTCCGCGAGGCCGTCGGAGCGCAGCCTGTTCAGGACGCGGGACATCACCTGCCGTGTGCCGTCCGGGCGCAGCATCCGGCGCAGCTGGCCGGTGGTGGCGATGCGGTGCTGCGCGAGCCCGGCCAGCACCTGGTGTGCCAGAGGCTCAGCGGTACTCGGGGCCGGTTCCGTCGCCGGAGTGCCTCGCGTGCTGCTGCTCATGAGAGGTTTCCTTCCGCGGCCGTGCCGGTCCCCGGGCGGAGAGCGCTTCGGTGTGTTGCTGAGGAAACCCGCGGGCCCCGACCGGAGGCCCGACCACGTAGCCCCGACCACGGTCACGAAGTGGGAACAGCTTCCCGTTCCGCGTCTTTGCTGACGTCCATGGCCCCGACCACGGGCCGCGCCCGCGCGCCGGAACGGCTGCCTACAGCAGGGGAGTTCGCCGGCCTGACGGCAAAATCCCGGCGGGTGAACCAGGAAGAAGGCGGCCCCAGCGGGTTCCAGGAGAGGTTCGGCGATGGCCGGCCGGCAGCGGCCGGGGGCTGCTGCGGGGTGTGGTGGCGAGGCGTGCCGTGCCGGCCATCGTGCGGCACCCGGCCGGCAAGGGGCCAACGGCCCGTAACCGGATGCCGCGTCTGCGGGGGTGGTGGGCGCAGGGGCGCTTACTGCCGGTTCCTGCCGCGGGGCTGGGCGGCCTGTTCGAGGATCCGCCGGCGGGTCCACCGCCGGCGCCCGCCCTTCTCGGTGAGCGCGTCGGGGGTTTCCAGCAGGGGCAGGTTGCCCTGGGAGAGGCTGCTGGCGAAGGAGTTGACGCTCTTGAAGCCGAGCAGTGCTGCGGCCTGGGTGGCTCCGAGGAGTTCATCGGGGTCGCCGTCGGCGGGGACGTCGGGGAGTTCGGGGGCGGTGCGCTTCGCGCCGGCGTGCTTGCCGCGGCCCGGCCGGGTGGCCATCCAGTCGAGCAGGGTCTGTACGCGCCACAGTTTGCGGCGGTAGGGGTTTTCGGCGGTGCCCAGTTCTTCGACGACGTCCGGGTCGGGGAAGTACCCGGGGTGGTCGCGGACGAAGGTGCTGACCTGGTTGGAGTTCTTGTAGCCGAGGAACCTCGAGGCCTCAGCGGCGTTGAGCAGGTCCTGCGGGTCCCGGGCGGGCGGTGTGTGCCCGCGCAGGCGTGCCGGCGGGCGGTTCGCGAACCAGTCGCTGACTGTCGCGTGGTCCCACAGGCGGGCACGGCCGCGCATGCCGGCGATGTCGGGGAAGCCGTTCTCGGCGCGGTTGTTGTAGAGGCCGCTGATCCGTGCCGGGGTCAGGCCCTGTTCGGCTGCGATCTCGGCAGCGTCGGCCAGGTGAGGCTCGCGGCGCGAGGTCATGGCAGAGCCGCTTCCGTCCTGTCGGAGGTGAGCCGGCCCGCCCGGCCCTCAACTCACATAATGGCAGGAGTTTGGGGTGGGGGTCCAGTACGCTGCCCCGGGTTTCCCCGGCCGGTACGAGGAAGAAGTCACTCCTGCGGGATCAGGCACACACCGCGGCGAGCGGCGTCGTGGGCCATCTCCGTGTAGGCCAGGGCTGCCGGAGTCGTCTCCCACTCGGCCAGGGCGAGCAGCAGGACCAGCTCGTCTCTGTCCTGGGAGGCATCGCACGCCATACCGGCGGCGGTCACGCCCGCCACCAGATCCCCGCCGGGCAGGCCGGCGCTGCGGGCCGCCACCATCTCGCGGTGGTCTGTAAAACCCTGCTGGTACAGCTCGCTCGCTTCGCGCAGGAGCAGTACCAGGTCCTCGTCGTGGGCGGCGGGTGCGGCCGCGGCGAGGTCGAGGAGGCGCTGGGTGGTCGTCATCAGCAGCAGTATGCCTTCCAGGATGGGACGGGCGCCTGAGCGAGAGGGTTCTTGGCCGTCTGGTGAGGAAGCGGGGATTCACGGCTGAGGTGATCGAGGCTGCGTGTGCGAGGGAACGCCGCGAGGCGATGTAGCGCTACGAGTCCGAGCTGTCCGCGGCCGGCGGGGGTCCGCGGCCTGAACCCTGTATGTGTCTTGCCGTCAGGTCCCCCGGTAGTGCGGCTCAGGTCTCATCTGAGGCGGGTGGCCTGACGGCTCACTGCGGAGGCGCGAGGTGCTCCAATTTCGCCTCATGAACAGCGTGGCGGGGGAATGGTGGGAGAACGTAAACGTCTGGGCGATTGTGGTCGCAGCCGTGATCGCCCTGCTGGTCGGCTGGCTCAGTGCTTGGGTTACGTACCGGTCAGCCAACCCGAAGCTCCGCCTCACGTGGTGGCTTCGGGTGAACAGTCCACTGATTCCTCCCTCGTACGCTACCTCCCGGATCACGGTGAACGCCGCTGGAGTTCAACTGACCGAACCCCGCATCGTGGAGTTCGAGTTGGCCAACGCCGGGCGCAGGGATGGGATCGGAGAGGTTCTCGCTCCCGGCGAGGAGGGCGCTGAGGGGGTGAGGACGTGTCGATGTTCCACAACAACGAGACCATCGTCATTGACCTTGGCGTCCCGATCGTCACACTCCTCGCGTCCGAGAGCCGCCCCGACGGCGCCTCTCCGTCGCTGGTGTTCCCGCCGACGAAGCCGAGCCAGTTCGAGATCGAGCCGAGCCACATCGCGCGAGGGCAGTCGGTCACCTTCAGGCTCCTGGCGGATGGCCCGGAGGCCAAGGTGCGGATCACGCGAAAGGCTCTCGTTGATGCGCCGATCGAAGAGGTCGTTCCCGGTGCGACTGCGCGAAACCTCGCCGAGGTTGCGGCGCAGGCAGCCACGTTGGTCCTGTCGCGACGCTTGTGAACGATTCTAAAGGCCGGTGGCGGGGTCTTCGGCGGTAAGCCGCAGCGGCCGGTGGGGGATGACTGCAAGGAGTCATCGCCCACCCCCTTTGCATGCTCGTCTGGCGTCAGTGTGTGGAACCACCCGGCTCGGTCTCGCCGGGCTGGGATCCTTGCTTCAGCAGGAGACGGTCAGCCGTCACCTCAGGGCTCGCTGCATGTCCGACGATTCCATCGTGGCAGCCGTATTGAGGCGATCGCGCGCTGCCGGATGTGCAAGAAGAGCCGAAGCCGCCGAAACGGTCAGTACAGGCAAAGGGGTAGCGGGTCATGAGCAGCGACAGTGTGCTGGGCACTGTAGTGATTTGCACGGCTCTGGACATCGAGTACATCGCCGTCCGTGAGCACCTTGAGGGCCCGTTCGGCGAACGGGAGGAACGCGGCACGATCTATCAGATCGGCGCCTTCTCCACCGGCCGCGGCCGCTGGACGGTTGCCCTGACCCAGACCGGTGCCGGGAACACCCAGGCCGGCGTCGAGCTCGACCGCGCCATCGCGGTGTTCCACCCCACGCTCGTGCTGTTCGTCGGGGTGGCCGGCGGCCGCAAGGATGTCGCCCTGGGCGACGTGGTGATCGCCGATGCCGTCTACGACTACGAATCCGGCAAGGACACCGCCGAGGACTACCTGCCCCGCATCAAGACCACTGCGCCGTCACACCGTCTGCTGCGCCGCGCCGGACACCTTGCCCGCGATGACGCCTGGCAGCACCGCATCCTGCCCGCCGCACCCGAGGAGCCGCCGAAGGCGGTGGTCAGGCCGATCGCGGCAGGCGGCAAGGTCGTCGCCGATGGGAACTCGGCCACTGCACAGTTCCTCGACCGGCATTGTGGTGACGCCGCGGCGGTGGAGATGGAGGGTTATGGGTTCCTGCACGGCGCCTACGTCAACGACACGGTGCAGGCACTGGTCGTGCGCGGCATCTCCGATCTGCTCTCCGGCAAGACGGAGACCGCCGACGCTCATTGGCAGCCGGTCGCTGCCCGCCACGCTGCCGCGTTCGCCGCGGAACTGCTGGCCCGCTACACGGCACCATCGGCCATGACGGCTGGTGCGGTTCCGCGCCAGCTGCTTGCGGCGCCGGCGGGGTTCGTCGGCCGCATCGACCAGTTCGCCGCTCTCGACCGCCTCCTGCCCGCCCCCGACGGTGCGGTGGACCTGCACGGCGGCCACGAGGCGGGTGCAACGGCGGTGATCTCTGCGATCGGCGGCACCGGCGGTATCGGTAAGACCTGGCTCGCCCTGACCTGGGCCAACCGCAACGTGGACCACTTCCCTGACGGACAACTCTCGGTGGACCTGCGTGGTTTCAGCCCGGGCGAGCCGCGCCACCCCGCCGATGTGCTGGCCGACTTCCTCGCCGCCCTCGGCGTTGACCGCGATCACCAACCCTCAGACCTTGACGCCCGTGCCGCGCTGTACCGCACCCACACCACCGGCAAGCGGATGCTCATCCTGCTCGACAACGCAGCCACCCCCGACCAAGTCGTCCCGCTGCTGCCCGGCGGCACCACTTGCACTGTCCTGATCACCAGCCGCGACCGGCTCCGTAGCCTCATCGCCCGCCATGGCGCCCGCCCCGTGCACGTCGACGTGCTCACCGACACCGAAGCCCGCACCCTGCTCACCACAGCCCTCGGGGACACCCGCCCCAGCAATGACACGACCGGACCGATCACCGAGCTGATCGGTCTGTGCGGCGGATTCCCGCTGGCGCTCGGCCTGATCACCGCGCGTCTACGGACCCACCCCGAACTGCTGGAGGACCTCGTCGCCGAACTGCGCGACCTCGGCCTCGACGCGCTGGACTCCGACGACCCCGAGTCCAGCCTGCCCACCGTCCTGTCCTGGTCCCTGCACCACCTCGCGGACGAGCAACGCACCTTGTTCGGGCTGCTCGGCATCGCCCCCGGACCTGATGCCACCCTGCCAGCCGTCGTCTCTCTCACGGCCCTGGCCCCGGCTCGTGTCCGCAGGGCATTGTCCGCGTTAGAGGAGGCGTCTTTGGTCGAACGGCGTCCGGGCGACCGCTACTTCATGCACGACCTGGTCCGCGACTACGCCGCCACCGCCGCCCGCGATCTGCCCGACGACGTGCGGCAGCCGGCCCTGGTCCGGGTGACCGACTTCCATCTGCACACCGCCCACGCCGCCGACCGCCTCCTCAATCCCCACCGCCAGCCCGCGCAGCCCGAGCCGCCCGCACCTGGCGTCCACCCGCAGCCGCTGCCCAATGCCGCGGCCGCGTTCGCCTGGCTGGAGGCCGAACACGCCACCCTCCTCGCCACCCAGCGCACCACCGCCACCCTCGGCCGCCACCGCGCCGTCTGGCACCTCGCCTGGGCGCTCGAAACGTTCCACTACCGGCGGGGACACCGGCGCGACGCGCTCTCCTCGTGGCAGGCCGCGCTGGACGCCGCCGCTCACCTACCCGATCCCGATATCGGCAGCCGCACCTACCGATTCCTCGGCCGCGCGTACTCCAGACTGGGCCGCCACGAGGAAACCACTGGACACCTGGACCGGGCCCTCGAACTGGCCGTGTGCCACCACGACCTCACCGAACAGGCCCACACTCACCGGGTCCTCGCGGCCGCCTGGGAGCTCCGGGGCGAGGACCAGCAGGCCCTGGACCACGCCCGACACGCCCTCGCCCTCTATCGCACCCTCGGCCAATCGACAGGAGAAGCCGAGACGCTCAATCAGGTGGGCTGGTACTCCGCGCGCCTTGGCGACTTCGACACCGCTCGCGAATACTGCAGCGCCGCCCTCACCTTGCATCGAGACAGCCGCAACTACACAGGCGAGGCAGCCACACTGGACAGCCTCGGCTTCATCGCCCACCGCACGGGCGAGCACCGACAGGCCCTCGACCACTACCACCAGGCCCTCACTTTGAGGCGCACTCTCAGCCATACATACCAAGTCGCGGACACCCTCGACGGTGTCGGCCATCCGTACACCGCCCTCGGACAACACGACCAGGCCCGGGCGGTATGGCGGGAAGCTTTGGACCTGTATCAGGAGCAAGGCCGCGACACCGACGCCCAGCGCGTCCAACGGCAACTCGACGAACTCGACAACCCGAATGCCGTCATGAATTCTCACAAATGACCGGTCGGGTCGCGCCGTGGTGCTCGCGCGCGGCCCGCAACCGGGATCCCAACGCGGCCAGCATGCCGTCGACGTCGTCGATTGCCACCCTTCCCGCTCCCTCTATCCGTGCCGCTCCACCGCTCTGTCCTGCGAGATTGCCAGAATGGCAAGGCTGATCGCGTCGGGAGGGTGCCGCGCCGCATGATCGATGGGCAGCCGCGTCAGCCCGCGATCCGAGGAGAAGCCCATGCAGCCCGAACCGACCGCCGCGCTCCGCCACCGCACCGTCGAGGCCCCGGCCGGGCGCCTGCACCTGGTCGAGCAGGGCACCGGCCCGCTGGTCCTGCTCGTGCACGGCTTCCCCGAGTCCTGGTACTCCTGGCGCCGCCAGCTCCCCGCGCTTGCCGCGGCCGGTTACCGGGCGGTGGCGATCGACGTGCGCGGCTACGGCCGCTCCTCCAAGCCGGAGGCGGCCGACGCCTACCGGATGCTTGACCTGGTGGAGGACAACGCCGCCGTCGTGCGCGCCCTCGGCGAGGAGAACGCGGTGGTCGTCGGCCACGACTGGGGCTCCAACATCGCCGCCGCCTCCGCCCTGCTCCACCCCGAGGTCTTCCGCGCCGTCGGCCTGCTGAGCGTCCCCTACGCCCCGCCCGGCGGCCCCCGCCCCACCGACATCTTCGGCCGGATCGGCGGCCCCGGGCAGGAGTTCTACGTCTCCTACTTCCAGGAGCCCGGCCGCGCCGAGGCGGAAATCGAGCCCGACGTCCGGGGCTGGCTCGCGGGCTTCTACGCGGCCCTGTCCGCCGACACCATGCCCGCCCCCGGCGAGCCCGACCCGCACTTCGTCGCCCGCGGCGGCCGGCTGTGCGACCGCTTCCCTGCCGGATCGCTGCCCGCGTGGCTGAGCGAGGACGACCTCGACGTCTACGCCGGGGAGTTCGAGCGCACCGGGATCACCGGCGCACTCAACCGCTACCGCAACATGGACCGGGACTGGGAAGACCTCGCCCCGCACCGCGGGGCCCCCATCAAGCAGCCGTCCCTGTTCATCGGCGGCGCCCTGGACGCATCCACCACCTGGATGTCTGACGCCATTGACGCCTACCCCACCACCCTCCCCGGCCTGTCGGGCACCCACCTCTTGGACGGCTGCGGCCACTGGATCCAGCAGGAGCGCCCCGACGAGGTCAACCGCCTGCTGACCGACTGGCTCGCCACCCTCCAGGGCTGAACCAGACGGGCTGCCTGGGAGGCTCGGCGGTCCGTTCGGGGTGGGCGGCGGCGAGGCATCTGGTCGAGGTCGACTGGGATGCCGAGGCCAGAGGCCATGCGGAGTCACCAATGACTGCGGAAGGCTGCATTTCCAACTGCCGGACTGGGGTTTGCCGTCGGGTGTTGCGCTTGAGTGCGTTGGCCGGGTCGATCTGGAGAGAGGCTCTGCTCACGGCGGCCTCCCGGTGGCGGGGCTGCTGACCCGGCCGTAGCGCTGCGTTGTTTCGAGTCCGCTCGGCGTCGGGACTGCCGAATGCCGTGTGGCCGCGGTGGATCAGAGGCCCCCCTTGGCGCCACCGGCCCGCCCGTCGGCGGTCGCCTCTTGCTGGTCGGCGCGCTCGGTGTTGGGGGATCGGGTGCATCGGTGACTTCCTTCGGACCGCGGGAGGTTGATGGCGCTCTTTGAACCTCCCCAGGTGTCGCTCTTCAGATGGCCAAACCTGCTCAGGTGATCTCCCCACCCATTGCGTGATCTTCCCGGCGTGTCGAACTGGTCTCGGCGTGTTCTGGAGAGCCTGCGTGAGCACGGAGTTCGGGCTGTTGAAGGGCCCTGGATGCTCACCTGGGAGGAAGACGTGGATGCTCACGCACTGCGTCGCAGCTGAGCGACCGCACGTCACTGACCTTGTCGGCCCCCGATGGCGGCAGGGTCAGCCGGCGTTTCCGAACGAGGCGCCGATGTTGTTCCACATGAAGGCGTCCTTCCAATCCGGGCGCCCTTTGGCCCAGCCGCCCAGTGCGGTAATCACCTTGTCCTGGGAGATCGTCCGGGTCTGGTAGTGCTCTGCCGCCGTCCCGTCACGGAACTCCAGCTGATAGGTGTTGTCGTCCCTCAGCCACACCTGCGCATACCAGTCACCGGCGGCCTCATCGTCGACTCGCTCGACGATCACGAAGGCGTTGCCCCGGCCGAGGTTCGCCACCATCCGACTCAAGGCCGTGGGCCCCGGATTCCTCACCTGACGACCGTGCTCGTCTCTCGCTTGAAGCATGGCCCGATCATCCCCCACAGCTCTGACACCCGTCGAAGAGCAGCCACGTCCCGCCCGCGCTCGCTCCCCACGTTCCCCAGTTGGTTCACTCCGTGAACCAACTGGGACGAAGAGTAGCTCTGAGGAAAATTCGGGATGGGCATCAGGGTGGCTGGGAGCGGCCGGGGCCGGGTGTCAGCCGTCCTCTGGTGGGGGCGGGCCGGGCAGGAGTGTTTCCCAGCGGGTGTAGTGGCAGTCGGTGGCGGCGTGGAGGCGCAGGTGGAGCCAGGCCAGGTCTTGGCCGGCGTGCAGGACGGCTTCGGCGCCGATGGCCGCGGCCCGGGGGTAGGCCGTTGCGTCGTCGGGGTCGGCGGCGGCCACGATCAGGCCTTGGCGGTGGGGCATGTGACGGAGTGTGAAGCTGCTGTAGCTGCGGTCGTCCAAGAGGACGAGCGGGGCGTTGTGGAACTCTGCGGAGGTGAACAGGGTTGAGGGCGAGTGCTTGAAGGGGACCGGGCACGGCAGCAGCCCGATCGGGTCGTGGTGGGGGCGGTCGCTGATGACGAGCACCGGGTGGCGGGGTTTCTCTTCGAAGGCCTGTGCGGGGGCGGACATGGTGGGTGACACGTCGCTTTCGTGAGGGGGCGGGACAGGCGGACGGGCTGTCCCGCCGCGCGGGTCCGGTCAGCCGAGCGGGTAGAGCACCAGGGCCGGGACGGCGCTGTCGGGGATGTCGGTGAACAGTTCGCGCAGCTCCTTGTCCTTCTCCAGCTCGTCCGGCAGCGGGAAGATCTCGCCGGTGAAGTCGTCGTAGGTCGGTGCGTACCGGGATCGGCTGTAGCTGGCGAACGGTGAGTAGGCGTTGCCCTCGACGTCGCGGGACAGCACGATCAGCGTGCTGCCGGGCAGGCCGCGCCAGTCGGTGCGGAGCAGCTGGCGCAGCACGGCCAGCGTCACAGGACGGTCGGAGACGCCGACGTCGGGTGGCGTAGCGTGCTGGTTCTCGGGCATGACGGCCTTTCGCACGGAGGCCGGCGACAAGATCGCGCGGCGTGTCAGACGGGGGAGGTACTGCGCTGCGCCGCGCAGGGCGGCGCGAGGCAGGCACGCGGGTCAGTCCTCGATCAGCTCCGGGCAGCAGACCGGGACGCTGTTGCCGGGGAACCCGAAGCGCGGACGTTCTCCGGGATGCGGTGGTGGCTGTTGCGGGGGTGGGCGTGCAACTGCCGGGTGGATTCCTTGTTGCGGAGGAAGCCCGCACGGCTGCTGGAACGGTTGCGTTCCTGCACGGTGCCCGTCAGGCCGAGTGGCTTTGAGCGCAGCGCGGGGGTGACCCGTGCCCTGCGCTCCGGCTGGATGTGAGCGGACGCGGCCTGGCCGATGGCGCGAAGCCGCTGCGGGGCGGCGGCCTTCTGCACCTGGGCGACGGCTGCCGCGTCGGGCGACTGCCGTAGCGGACCTCGTCGACGGTGACGGGCGCGCTCGGTTGCCTCTTCGCGTGGAGGGGTGGCGACCGGCCGGGCACGGGGCCCGGCTGGGTGGTGAGCGGTGGGGAGGACGGTCAGGCGTCGGCCGTCTCGGGCCTGTGGCTGGCGATGGCCTGCTGCTCGACTTCGGACAGCTGGTAGCTGCCGTCGTCGGCCTGGCCGAGGGTTTCCAGGAGGAGCAGGTAGGAGGCGTGGAGCCGGTCGGGGGACTCCCACAGGTAGATGTGTGTCATCCGGGCTGCGTCGAATTGCTTGGGCTCGCGGATGGTGTCCTCGAACGCGGCGGCGACGTGGGCGAACAGCAGGTTGGCCAGACGGTTCTTGGGGAAGCCGGCGGCGGTCTCGCAGGCCGAGTCGTTTGCGGGGTCTTTCGCTCCGAGCAGCAGTGCCACGGTCTGGGTGCGCTGCTTGTCCGCCCACTTGCCGTAGAGGCGGGGCAGGTCCATCAGGATCTGCTGGGCGAAGAGCCGGGCCTTGTCGGGCAGGGTCCTGGCGCGCACCAGCCGCTTGACGGCCCGGCGGCGGCTTTCCAGGCCCGGTTGCACGCCACGATCCGGGCCCGTTCCTCGGCCTTGTGCTCGTCCTCCTCGGTCTTGGGCTTCTTCGGCTGCGGCCGGGCCTTGTGGCCGTAGCGGGCCGGGTCGGCGCAGTGCCACAGGGGCCGGTGCTCGTCGTCGAGGCGAGCGCTGTGACCGGGGCAGTTCTTGTGGTTGTCCTCGGTCAGCGGGTTGCCCAGCCCGCTGGTGAGTTCCGCCAGGGGACGGGACGGGTTTTTCTCGCAGGACGGCATCCGGCCGAGCAGGGGGATGTCCGCCGCCCTCAGCTCCTGCTCGGCCCTTGCACGGGTCTCGGCGTCGGCCTGCTCGGCGCGCAGCAGGGCCATCTCCTGGTCCCAGTGGCCGCGCCCGCCCTTGTGCTCGGCGTGGTCGCGTGAGAGCGCTCGCATGAGCCGGTCCTCCGCACCGCGCAGGCCTGCGACCTCGGCGAGCTGGGCGGTCTGCTCCAGGTCCATGCCCGCCGCCGTCGTACGGCGCAGGGTGGCGTCGTTGAGCTTCTGCGCCGCCTTCGCCTGCCGGGCCGCGTTGCGGCCCACACCGAGGGCCTTGGCGGCCGTGCGCCGGTCGATGTCGGTCATGTCGATCAGGGCGAGTTCCTGGGCCCGGAGCGTGTCCCGCTCGCTCATGCCTTCGCGGTGGTCGTTCTCGACCAGGGACAGAAACCGGGTCCAGCCGTCGCGGCCGACCAGGTCCTCCCGCACGTATGCCTTGACCAGGCGTACGGGGCGGCCGTCCCGTACGGCGGCGGCGTTCGCGGCCTGCGCCGCCTGGGCGCGCCGCCAACCCTTGAAGACGCCGTAGGTCCCCGCGGGCCGGGGCCGGACGCTGATCGGCTCCTCGACGCCGAGTTCCGTGACGGAGACGATGAGCTTCTCGTCCGGCTCGGTGTCGTGCTCGCGCGCGTTGCACTCGTCGCGCACCAGCAGCGCCGGGTCGAGCCTGACGACCTGCGGTGCGGCCTCCTCGTGGGCGTCGCTCTTGTCGGCCGGGGTCGGGACGGCGGTGGTCATGCGGCTCTCCTTCTCCTTGCCTCATCGGCGAGTTGGCGGGAACCAACTCCCTGTATTACAAATAATAGTTCGGAATGGAGTGAGGGCTAGATACCCGCTGACCTGCGCAAAATCCGGCCGGGCGTGCTGCGTTCCCTCTTGAAATCCCGTGTGTGCGACGTCCGTTCGGCCGCCGGGCTGGCGTGGAGTACGGGCGCCGCAGCGCCCACACGGATCGGCGGTCAGGGTTCCACGCGGGTGACCTGGCGGGTTGGCAGGTGGATGCGCAGGACGTCTTCGTGCCCGGGCGGGTCCAGTGCCGCGAGCCGGTAGGGGGCGACGGTGGTGGTGACGCGGCTGCGGTTGCAGACGATGGCTTACCCGGTGGTGACGTCGGTGCCGGGGGCCTCGCGCGCGGTGGCAGCGCCGCGATCCCGGCGTTGAACGGCGTTGCGGGAATCCGGAGGCGTGCCGTGCGCGGGGTGCGGCGCAGCGTTCGAAGGTTCCTTGGAACCGGGGCCGCCGCCCTGGCGGGCGGGATGCCGGCGGTGGCCCGGCTCGTTCAGTGGTGGTGTCCCGGCGTTGGTCCGTCCGGGCCGAGGTCGGGCGGGGCGCAGTAGTCGACGTCCGGTTCCGGGGGGATGGGATCGCCGGAGTCGTGGTCGGTGCAGTAGGCGTCGAAGACTTCTGAGGCTGTGAGGGGTTCGAGGGCTCCCGCTCGCAGACGCCAGCCGTAGACGCGGTCCGGGGCGCCTGGGCTGCGGGTCCGCATGACGAGTGCGCCGGGCGGGGCCGCGAGACCGGCGGCGAGTACCGTGGTGAATTCGAGTGCCTCGGTGTCGTCCAGGTGGGTAGCACCGTCGGCGTCCGTGTCCGCGTGCAGGACGGAGACCAGCGTCTCCGGCGTTGCCGAGACGCTGCAGACCAGGTGCCGGTGGCCGGGGTCGGCCGTGTCGAGGATTTGGGCGAGGACGTCCCGGGCGCGGGCGAATGCCTCTTGGCCGACGTCCTGTCCGCAGGCGGCGCAGGAGCCGAGGCGGGCCAGGAGCGCGGAGGCGTACTCCCAGGTGGCCGTGCAAACTGCCTCGTCGACCAGGACCGGGACGAGCTCGGCCAGGGGCTCGCCGTCGTACGCAATGGCCGCGCTCGTGAAGGCCATTTCCGCGGTGAAGCGGGTGCGGCTGGCAGGGCCATCGGGGTCGAGGCCGGTGGCGGCGCAGAAATCGGCGTACTCCTCGGGGTCGAAGAGGACGAGCATGGTGTGCATGCCCTGCGACGCGCGGGCCTGGAGAAGGTCCTCAACCCCGGCCAGGTAGGTCGCGTAGTCGTCGAAGGGGAAGCTGCGGTAGTGCCGCATGGCGCGGAAGTCGTGCTCATCGGTGAGCAGCCCGATGGTGCCCGAGATTTCGCGGCGCAGGACGCGGCGCATCGTCTGGCGGCCGGTACGTGCCGCGTCTGTGCGTGATCGTTCGGCGTCGGGCTCGTTCGGGCTGCACTCGGAGGGCGGGGGTGTGTTGGTCACGTGCACGCCTTTCTCGTGGGCGAGTTGAGCGGCCCGCCCCTGCGTGGGCGGGTGGCAGGAGCGGTCCGTTCGGGCTGGCCGGTCGTCGGGGGTGGCGGTCCCTGCGGGGAAGGTCACCCCCGCTTCACAAGTTCAATAATAGTGATGTTTGGAGGGTTGCGAACCCGCCTCTGACCTGGCCGTTCACTCCCGCGTGGACGGGGTGAACGCAGCCAGCATGGAGATCACCCGGGCAGGGCGGCCGGAGGCGTCGGCAGTCACCGACTCCCCACAGGCTCCGGCGATTACGCACACGCTGCACTTGGACGGGGCCCTGTTGCCCGGGCGGGCATCGTGCTGCCAGATGATCCGGGTAAGCCGGCACTGCTCCTCGATGCGGGCGCCGGGGAATGCGTCGGCTACGGCTTCGGTGACTGCGCCGCGGGCGCCGGCCTCCTCCTGCTGCCGGGCGGCGAGTTGGGCGGCCAGTTCGGCGGCCTCGGCGTGCAGGCCATGGCCACCCTCAGAGCTGGCGCCTCCTTGGCAACCTCCGCTGCAGCACCAACCGCATCGCAGACGTCTTGAAGACCATCCTCGTCCTTCATCAGCGTGAGGTTGGGAATGACTCATTGGTAACTCATTGTAATTGCCGGTTTGGCGGCCACGGTTGAACGTACGTGGTCGTGCGTGTGATTCCACATCAGGACCCGCAACGGCGTTGATGCGATCAGTTGTTCGCCGTTTGAAGTGGTGTCAGGAATGGGTAGGACGCGTTGAGCTAGGGGCACGCGCCGGCACCCCGCGGATCGCGTTTATTGGCCATCTGTCGAGAGTTGGTGAGGGGCGCTGACTGGAACGTCTCCTGGCTGGAGTCGCCCCTCTCGCATAGGCAGCCCACAGGCCGTGGACCAGGCCTACTTCGTTGCGGCTCCCTTGTTGGCTGGTGTGGCCTTGGCCGCCGTCGGAGTTCTGGTGACGGATGGAGACAAATTTCGCTGGCCCGGGCCGGGCGTGACACTCTTGACGCTCTCTTCGATCCTCTTGATCTCCAGTATTCAACTGGCATTTCATGGACGTCAATACCTGTACAGTCCCGCCGAGCTGTCTGACTGGTGGGACGGCGAGTTGGCGCCCGCCATGGAAGTCCTACAAGAAGAGCAAAGGGAGGACTTCTCGAAATGGGCTAAGTTTGCGCGTCGTGCAGCTTTCGTATATAA
Source organism: Streptomyces sp. NPDC048002 (assembly GCF_040653275.1). Taxonomy (NCBI): domain Bacteria; kingdom Bacillati; phylum Actinomycetota; class Actinomycetes; order Kitasatosporales; family Streptomycetaceae; genus Streptomyces; species Streptomyces sp. NPDC048002. Next base: position 61,453 of record NZ_JBEZNL010000044.1, read on the forward strand.
CGCCGGAATTGTTATGTTGGGGTACGGAATTATAGGAATCCTCGCACCTCCGGGCGGGGTTTCTCCCGAGCACGCTGTGACCCGGTGGGTCGCGGTGGGGTTTGCTGTCGCGGGCGCCAGTTGGGAACTGGGCTCATTGACGCGTAATGCTTGGAAGTCTTTAAGGTCACACACTTGATGAGGGGGCGCAATGAGTGAGGTTTCCGGTCAATGGCCATCGCAGGATGCGCAGCTCTTCTCGTATGCTGCAGGGGGAGTCCCCTCGGTAGGTCGAGAGTTTCGTTGCCCTCTCTGTGATCGCCGGATCGGTGGCGATGGGCACCGAATTGAGGGCTCAGAGGGTGCACACGACAGGCGATGCCTGGGCCAGAAGTTTCACGGTATCGAAGGCGGTCCGGGAGGCGCCCTGGATGCGGTGCTGAGCGCCGCTTACATCTGGCAGAACCCCGTACTCAGGGAGATTGCTCCGCCAACGGCAGAACTTGCCGATTTTTGCCCTCGTTGCCGATGCCCCGTTCGGCATGTATATGCACCGACAGGGCGACGGATTGAGTCCGATGTTGCATTCATCATGCATAATGCTTTTTGCCGGTTGCAGTTTCTGCAACCGTCGCTCGTGGTAGGACTAGCGTCCGTCATGGGCCAGGTTGGAAACGAGGTGGACACCCTCCTTCGAGAGCATTCCCTCAACCATGGTGCTCTCGTTGATGAGCTATCGCCCCTGGTACGTCCCGGGGAGGAACGCTGTCCGATGTGCGTGGGGCGATTGGCGGGCGAGACGGGTAGTACGGGGCACACGGAAAAGTGCGCCGCCCGTGTCCTTCCAGTTGAGGCGATTGGAAGGACTGCCGGGCAGACCCTTGATGCTATTCACCACCATATCCGCAGCGGTTGACGTATTGAGGCGGATGATTCCGATCGCCGAGTCAGCCAATCGTGGCGGTCTCGGCGGCCTTCTCGGGTTCGGCGGGTGAGTGAGGCTTTGAGTCGGCTGGCGGCGTAGCTGGCGCGGTCTTCGCCGTTGAGTTTGTGCCAGTTGTGGGCTGTGCCGTCAGCGAGGCCGAGGAGATCGGCGAGCATCTTCCAGTGGACGGCGCCGACCATGGCGAGCCAGGCCTGCGGGCCTTGCTGGCGCTGGAGATGCCCAGGCCGGTCAGTCGCCTTTGGAGGGTGTTGGAGCTCATGGGCTGGTTGGGTCGGAGGCCGGGGAAAGGGTGCGGCGTCTCGCGGGTCCTGAGCGGGGCGGCCAATGGATGGCGGTGAGCGTCGCTGCCGTCTTCTCGGGTGGCTCGTGTCCATCGGCGGACGCCTTGGGGCACCTGACTTGGGGGCGGTCGGCGAAGCCGTCGGAGTAGAGGGTCAGAGTGCCGTGGCAGCGGGTGCTGCCGCGGAAGTCGCTGCAGGGCGTTCTCCGGGGCAGTGGTCTGGTTGGCGTTCACAGGCCGAGGCAGGCGCCTGTCGCCCCGCGCCCGCCGAAGGGGAGGGGCGGACGCGGGGCGGCAGACGGCCAGCGGCGCGCCGGCCACGTGTGGACGTGGTCTGGGGGTGCCTACTTCTCGGGTGGCTTGTGTCGGCGGAGTCTGCCCCGGTCGGTGAGGCTGGGGCGGCGGCCGCAGGGGCAGTCCGCGTAGCGGCGGCCGTGCATCTTCAGGAACTTCGGCCCGAGTGCGTGGCCGTTGACCTGCTTGGTGGTGCCGGGAACCGGCTGGGTGTTGGCGCAGTAGCCGTCCGGCGTGACGGCGGGCTTTGCGTTCATGAGTGTTCCTGGCCGTCGGGGTGTGGGGGGTGGTGGAGTTCGGGGGCGTGGCAGACGGTGCAGGGGGTGGCGTTGTGGGCGGACTGGAGGGAGGCGGCTGCCTGGAGTTCGGTGGTGTCCATGGGGTGGAGCCAGCCGTTGCGTACGTCCCATCCGCATGCGCGTACGCCGGTGCCGGCGGCGGTGGTGGCGATCACGACGGCGTCCTGGACGGTGCTGCCTTCCAGGGCGAAGGAGAGGAGTACGAAGAACTGCATGTACTCCTCGGCGGAGTGTTCGACGTGCCAGGATCCCGGCTCGACAGACACGTACAGGTCGGCGTCCATCTCGGTGCCGTCCGTGCGTTCGGCGCTGATGCTGAGTTCGTGGTGTCCTTCGCCGAGGGCGGGGAGGAGTGCGGTGAGGGCGTGCAGGGCGTGGCCCATGGCGGATGCTGTGGCGTCGTCGCTGGGCTGTTGCAGCTTTCCTTCAGACATGTGGGTCCTCCTGGGCGCGGTCGGGGAGCGGGAGGGGCGGGGCGGGGCGGGGCAGACCGTGCGCTCCGTGGTGGCGGCTCCGGGGCAGGGAGCGGCGGCCGCCTTCAGCGCGGTGGTGTTCATGGGGTGCAGCCGTCCGTCGCGTACGGTCCAGCCGCAGGTGCGGGACAACGGCTCGTCGGCGGTCGTGGCGACCAGGACGGCGGCCCGGATCGTGCTGTACTCCAGGACGGACGTCAGCAGCGCGAGGAACCGCAGACAGCCGCCCGCGGTGGGTGTCGCCGTCCACGACGGCGACACCGTGACGGACACGGTCAGGTCGGCGGTGCTGATGGTGCTGTCGGTGTGCTCGGCCACGCGGCTGAGTTCGTGGCAGCCCTTGCCGAGGGCGGCGAGCAGGGCGGTGAGCGTGTTCCGGGCGCGGCCCGCGGCGGACGCCACGGCGGCGTCCTCGGGACGGGGAAGCTCCGGGTGTGCGGGCATGCGGGATCCCTCCGCCCGGCGTGGATTGGGGCTGTGCTCCGACCGGGCGCAGCGGTGGGCGATCAGTTCCAGTTCTCAGGGGCGGGGCGGAACCGGGCGGTGAAGGCTGCGGCCTCCGCCTCGGTCGCGGGGCGCCAGTTGGCCGTCTGCTCCGCCAGGGAGCGGAACACGGTCTCGTCGACGGTTTCCCGGTGGTCGTCCTCGCTCCGGTACGTGATGTGGAACCGGTCAACGGCCGTGATCTGCACGGTTGTCGGACCGTCCCAGGTGTCCCAGGAGACGTACTGGCCTTCCGTGAACTGACCCATCGGCTTTCCTTCCTCCGGACGGGATGGGGCGGGGCGGGGCGGTGAGCAGCGGCGGCCGGCGCGCTCGTGCCGTGCGGCACGGCGCGGCGGCTCTTCCCGGGCGCGCGGTCTGCGCCGCAGACACCTCTTGCTGCCGCGCCACGGCGGCAGGGACCGGGGGCAGGCGCGCTCCGCCCCCGGACCGGGTGGGGGAGCGCTCTGACGAAGGACGGGCGCGCCCCGGGGCCAGCCCGGGACGGCACCCCTGCCCGGCCCCGCTCCGCCTGCGGGCTGGGCCGGGTGGGATGGGATGTGGGGCCCGTGTGGGCCGGGCGCTGGGGGAGTTGCCCGGCCCACACGGGGGCCTGTGTCAGCCGCGGGCGGCGGCGGCCGTCAGGGCGGGCAGCGCGAGCGCTTCCAGGGCGGCAGCCTGGTCGGCGTCGGTGAGGGTCTGCGCGGTCGACGTGACGGCCTGCATCACGCCTCCGGCCGTCATCTGACCGCCCCGCACGAAGTGCGAGAGGATCATGTCCCTGGCCTCGGCACCGATGCTGAGCGTCTTGGTGACGCGCTCGACGGTCTTGACCGGCTCTTCCAGCGCCTTCCCGGCGGCGGCCTCGACCTGGCGCACCCTGGCCTCGACGTACTCCCGTGACAGGAAGGTGCGCACGGCGTCCGCGGTCTTCGACGTGATCAGCTCCAGCGTCTTGCGCTGGGTCTGGCCGGACCAGGACACCACACCCTCACCCTGCTTGCCTCCCAGGTGCACGGCGCGCATCACGTCCTTGGTCTCGGTCAGGCCGTTGCGGCAGACCTGGATGACGGCACGCGGGGTGATGGTGTACGCCCCGGAACCGACTTCGCTGTTGGTGATGACGAACCCAGCAGAAACCACGGGCAGCTCATCACCGCTGCGGCCGTCGAACGGGGAACGGTAACCGCGCAGCAGCTCCGGGGCCCGGATGGCGACGGCTTCGGACTCCACGCGCACGTACATGCGCCGGTCGGTGAGGTCGCACCCGGTCACGCGCGTGGGGTGGCCGGACTGCTTCACCCCGTCCAGCGCGGCCAGCAGCATGTCAAAGTTGTCCATCAGCTTGTAGCTGTCGGACAGTAACGCGCGCGCCACGCCCTCGGCGGGCGGCATGCCGGGGCCGCTGTCGCCCCGGAACGCCCGGAGCATGAAACGGCGCTCCGGATCCTCACGAAGCCACGCGTTCACGTTCTCGTCCAGCAGCGGGACACTCTCGGCGCGCATGCGGCGCAGGTAGGCGAGCGGGATACGGAGCTTGTCCGCGATCCCCTCGTCAGCCGCGGCGGTGGGCCGGTAGATGCCGTCCACGTCCGTGACACCGTCTCCGGTGATCAGGGACTCCACACCCTCGACGTGCACGTTTCCCTCACGCATCCGCAGTGCGGACGCGGGAGCGATCACGTCCAGCTTGCGCCGGTTCTGATCCTCCAGGATGCGCACCAGGTCTGCCAGTTCGGCGTTGCGGGCACCGGTGAGGGCCACGTTCGTGGCGCGCTCGGCGAACTGCTGAGTCATGCGGTGTTCTCCCCTTCGCGTTGGCTTCTGCGGTTCGGGGGGCGGGGCCACCGCCCCCCGAACAACATCCATAATAGTTGGATTCAGGGGTAGGTGAACCCACCCCTGACCAGCACACTCAGCCCATGCGGTACTCGGGTAACGGCGTCAGACTCACCCGGCGCACGTTCGTGACCATCGGCACCGGAGTGACACCGCGCATCTCGCACAGGTCATAGCGCAGCTCCAGAGCCTCACCAAACGGGTCCGCGTGGGCATGAATCGAACGCACCCAGTAGGTCCCGTGACGTTGCGTCACACTGCCGTGGTAGTCGACCTTCTGCCACAGCACCGGCCCGGCGTGCTGCGGGTCGAGACTCCGCGCAACCGCGATCACCAGCCCATCCGCCACACGCTCAGACATCAGCAGGACGAACGCACGCGCCACCGTGGCGCGGTCCACCGCAACGCCAGTCATGGCCGGGCCGGTGTGACCGGTGCGCACCCCCATCGCCCAACCCAACTCGAAGAACGGCCGGATCAACTCCAACTGCTCACTCGGCACCCTCAGCGCACCCGAGCCGCCCTCACTGCGCGCCAACTCCAGCAACGCGTAACTCGCCTGCTCCCGCTCCGCGTCCGTGAGCGGCGCCCTCGTCTCCTCGCGCTGCTCCGCAATCCGCGTGCTCTCCACGGGCTGTCCCTCTCTCTTCTCGGTGATCCCAGGTGGAGGGGCGCCCGACCGGGGCACCCCCGGGCGGACTACTTCAGGAACCCGCGCGACAGGAGGAACTCGGCCGTGATGTGCGCGATTCCCTGCGGCTTGTAGATCTGAGGGAATCGCCGCATCTCCACCTCGGTGCGCCCGTTGTCGTCCGGCTCCGGGAGCTCGTGAACGAGCCGGTAAGGACGGTCACCCGTCGGCATCTCCAGCACAACCGGGCCAACCTTGGTGTCGAACCGGATTCCGGTGTACTTCGCGTCGGAGTTGTGCACGATGCTCGCGCCCACCCGCTGAACCAGTAAGGGCAGGAAGTTCGCGACCGTACGGGCCTGAACCGCAAGGCCGGTCATGGGCGCGTCCTCACCGCCGCGCACTCGGCGGACGATTCCGTCAGAGATCTGGATCTCCACGTCTTTCCCCTTCGTCGAACTTCTGCGGTACCCCGGGGTCGCCTCCCCAGGACTTCACATAATAGTAGGCAAGGCGCATGATCGGAAGACCTGCCACACTCGGGTTGCACACAGCGTTGCGCCCGATGTTGCATCAGGTGTTGCGCTGGAGGTTGCGCAGCCCGGCGGCCGGCCCCTACGTCATCCCAGGCCAACAGCCCTACGGGCGCACGGTCGGCCCGCCGACATCCCCTCTGCGGCCAGTGCTCCCTGCCCAAGTAGAAGAAGAGAAGGGGTGGGGGCGGGCGTGGTAAGCGCGGCAGCATCGGGGATCGAGCGCGACTGGTCCCCTGTTGCGCGTCGGCTCCGCCCCCGCGCGTTGGGCCCGCCGTGGCAGCGTCAGTCCTGCCGAATCGGGCCGAGCGGGCAGTGACCGGTAAACGGGGTGGTGCACACAGCACCCAATCACTACACACTTGAGGCAAATGATGCATGCTCTGGGTTCAGGCCCCGGCTTCGGCTTGACACCTCACCGTGCCACATTAGATACGACGGGTCGATGTACCTCCTTACGAGGCATCAGGGCGGAGCGGCTACAAGGAGCAGAGGCTCGGCGTTCAAGCAAAGCGCATTCGGGACGGGAACCCCTCCCGATCCGGGCTGCGAGGGAGTCGGACTGATGGTTCGTCAACTAACAGCAGTGCTAGCCAGAATGCCCAGTCACTACACAGTGCCGCACGCGATGCACCCGCCCCTTGCCGCCAGCCTTAGTGCCCGCGCTTGCGCGGGCACCGTCAATTCGCGCTTGCGCGAATTGACATGCCTTCAGAATTCCGCTTGCGGAATTCGATTCCCGCGCTTGCGCGGGAATCTGGCGGAGCGTCAGCGGAGCCGTTCTCTCTGCAGCGGCTTGCCGCTGCAGTACCCGCTCCGCGGG
>NZ_JBEZNL010000045.1:0-65190 GCF_040653275.1 Streptomyces sp. NPDC048002
GCGACCTCCGGCGCAGCCGCCTCCGCCGCCTCCGTGGCCGCGCTCTGGCTCGCCGAGCCCTCCGTCACGGACCGGGTACGGCGTACGGGACGGTCCCCCGCGGCCGTGCCACGCGCCGGACGCTCGCCCGCCGCGCGGCCCGCTCCCCGGGCCGGACGGGCCGGGGCTGCGGGCAGTTGGCCCTTGAGCGGGCCCCACTCGTTGGGGTCGGGGACGCCGGGGGGAAGCATCTGGCGGCGCTTGGGGCCGCCGTGGTCGGACTCGCCGGGCTCCTTGGCGCCCGGCCATGCCTTGGCGACGCGCGCGGCGAGTACGAAGTCCTTGCGCAGGGGGTGTCCCTCGAAGGTCTCCGGGAGGAGGAGGTGGTCCAGTCCGGGGTGGCCCTCGAAGGTGACTCCGAACATTTCGTGCGTCTCGCGCTCGTGCCAGGCCGCCCCCGCGAAGACGGTGACCGCGGACTCCAGTACCGGGGCCTCGTGCGGCACCGTGGTGCGCAGGAGCAGTCGGCGTACCGGGGCCAGGGCTGCCACGTGGGCGGCCACGCGGAACCCGGTGCCGGGTTCGTCGACGGCGCTCAGCCAGTCGAAGTAGGTGCAGCCGAGTTCGTCACGCGCCGTGCGGAGCGCCGCGGTCCAGGACGCCGGCGGTACGTCGACGGTCAGGACCTCGTAGGACTCCTCGGCGGTGGCCCCCGTGCCGAACAGTTCCTCGGCGGTGGCCGGCAGCCAGCCGATCGTGGTCATCTCGCCTCCCCGGAGCCGGAGCCGGAAGCGGACTCGGAGTCAGCCCTGGACCCGGACTCAGACCCGGACCCGGACTCGGCCCCGGAACCCGGAGCGGATTCCCCCGCGGATCGGGAACTCGGCTCCCCGGCCGAGCCGTTGGAAGAAGCAGACCCTGACCCAGCCGCAGGCCCCTGCACCAGTCCGCTCTGCAACGCCGCCGCAGAAGGACGCGTCACCCCGTACCGCTCCCCCAGCGACTCCCGGGCGATCTTCTCCTGGAGCTTCAGGATGCCCTGGAGCAACGCCTCGGGGCGGGGCGGGCAGCCCGGTACGTAGACGTCCACCGGGATGATCTGGTCGACGCCCTTGGTGACCGCGTACGAATCCCAGTACGGGCCGCCGCAGTTGCTGCACGCGCCGAAGGAGATGACGTACTTCGGCTCGGGCATCTGCTCGTACAGGCGCTTGACCGCGGGTGCCATCTTGTCGGTGACCGTGCCGGATACGACCATCAGGTCGGCCTGGCGCGGGCCCGGCGCGAAGGGGATCACGCCGAGGCGGATGAAGTCGTGGCGGGCCATCGACGCCGCGATGAACTCGATCGCGCAGCAGGCGAGGCCGAAGTTGAAGACCCAGAGCGAGTAGCGACGGCCCCAGTTCAGGACCACCTTCATCGGCTCGGGCGCCAGTCGGGCGAGCGCGCCCAGCCGCTTCGGCTCCGGCAGCGGCACGGGCTCGGAAGGGGAGGGGGTCACGTCCATGCCAGGACGCCCTTCTTGTATGCGTACAGCAGCCCCACGGTCAGGAAGCCGAGGAAGATGAACATCTCGACGAGGGTGGTGGCGCCGTAACCGGGCGCGGCGAAGACCGTCGCCCAGGGGAACAGGAAGATCGAGTCCACGGCGAAGATCACGTAGAGGAAGGCGTAGACGTAGTAGCGGACCTGGGTGTGGGCCCAGCCCTCGCCGACGGGGTCGACGCCGCACTCGTACGTCATGAGTTTCTCGGGGGTCGGGACCACGGGGCGCAGCAGGCGCCCGGCCCCGAAGGCGACCGCGACGAACAGCACGCCGACCAGGGCGAGCAGTCCGACGACCGAGTAGGACTGGAAGTAATCCGCCGAGACGACGACACCCTTGTCCGCCGCGACGACGACGGTCGTTTCCGGCACGTCCGTCCCTCGCTCCCTGACCTCAGTGAACACAGCCGTTCGACGATCTATACGCACGGGAGTCTAGGCCCTGCTAAAGCGAGCGTAAGCAGCCTGTCACGGCTTGTGGGGCGTGGGTGGGGTTTTCCCCAGGGGAGCGCGGCGGTCCGCCTCATGGCGCGAGGGCGGCTCGACCGGCACGCTAGCCCATATGACCGAACGCCATCCGTCTCCCCAGCACGCCCCGAGGGGCGGCCGAGCCCAACGGGCGGACACCGCCGAGCCGCTGCCGCCGGCCCGTTTCGCGTACGACCGGCACACCTGGAAGGAGATCGCGCACCTCCTGGTGAACCTGCCGGCTTCCCTGTTCGGCTTCGTCTATGTGGTGACGATGCTGTGCACCGGGGTCGGGATGACGGTGACGGTGGTCGGTTTCCCGCTGCTCGCGCTGGGGCTGCTGGGCGCCCGGCAGCTGGGCAAGCTGGAGCGGGCGAGGGCCCGCGCGCTGCTCGGGGTGCGGGTGGACGAACCGAGCCCGTTGCGGCTGCGCGGCAGCCGCAACGGCTTCTTCGCACAGTTGTGGCTGATGCTGAAGGACCCGGTGGGCTGGCGCACGGTGCTCTACGACTTCATCCGGCTGCCGTGGGGCATCCTCACCTTCACCATCACGCTGACCTCGCTGTTCGTGCTGTGGCCGGTGCTGCCGTTCATCGCGCGGGGCCTCGCCAACGCGGACCGGGCGATGGTGCGCGGGCTGCTGTCCCCGTCGGACGAGTTGGAGCGCCGGATCGCCGAACTGGAGTCCGACCGGGGCGTGGTGGTCGACACCGCCGCCGCGGATCTGCGCCGGATCGAGCGCGATCTGCACGACGGGGCGCAGGCCCGGCTGGTGGCGCTGGCCATGGGGCTCGGTCTGGCCAAGGAGAAACTCCTGGAGGACCCGGACTACGCGGCCGCGATGGTGGCGGAGGCGCACGGCGAGGTGAAGCTCGCGCTCCAGGAGCTGCGGGATCTGGCCCGCGGGATCCATCCGGCGGTGCTGACCGACCGCGGCCTGGACGCGGCCCTGTCCTCGGTCGCCTCCCGGTGCACGGTGCCGGTGAAGGTGACGGTCGACGTGGAGGAGCGACCGGCCGCCGCGATCGAGGGCATCGCCTACTTCACCGTCTCCGAGCTGCTCCAGAACATCAGCAAGCACAGTGGCGCGCGCTCGGCCTCGGTGGAGGTCTGGCGGACGGACGACCGGTTGCTGCTCCAGGTCTGGGACGACGGACACGGGGGCGCGCGGCTGGACGCCGGGACCGGGATGCGCGGGCTCGCCGACCGGCTCGGCGCGGTGGACGGGCTGTTCGTCATCGACTCCCCGCAGGGCGGGCCCACCACGGTGACGGCCGAGCTGCCCTGGCGCGACCGGGTCCCGGAGCGGGGGTAGGGAAAACCCCCCTTCGAAGACGCCGGACGACTCCATGTCGCCGGGACCTGGGACGCAGGAGGGTGGAGGTACGCACCCGAGGTACGCACCCACCCGCAGGACACGAGCAGAAACGGACGACGTCGATGGCCATGGAGTACGGACAGGGGTACGGGCTCGACATGACGGAGCGGCACCGGCTGCCCGCCGGGCTGCGGGCACCGTTCGAGGCGCGGCACTGGCGGGAGCTGAGCTTCGTCCTGCTGAGCCTGCCGATCAGCGTCCTGTTCTTCACGTACGCGGTCACCATGGTGTCGCTGGGCGCGGGACTGCTGGTGACCTTCCTGGGGATCCCGGTGCTGGCGGCGGGTCTGGCCGGCTGCCGCGGGCTGGGCTCGCTGGAGCGGGCACGCGCGCGTGGGCTGCTGGATCTGGAGGTCTCCGAGCCGGAGCCGCTGCGGATGCGCGGGCGGGGTTTCATGGCGTGGATGGGCGCCGTGCTGAAGAGCGGCGTCTCCTGGCGCTCGCTGCTGTACGCGGTGCTCCAGCTGCCGTGGGCGACCTTCGCCTTCGTCGTCGCGGTGAACTTCTGGGTCATCGGCTGGACCCTGCTGACGTACCCCCTGTGGTTCTGGGTGTTCCCGCTGTACGGCGGCCAGGGCGGCATACAGCTCTACGGCGACGAGACGCACCGTATCTATCTCGACAACGCGTTCGAGATCACGGTGACGGCGCTGGTGGGACTGCTCTTCACGCTGGCCACGCCCTGGATCGTGCGGGCGCTGACGATGGTGGACCGGCTGCTGGTGCACGGGCTGCTCGGGCCGTCGCGGCTGGCGACGCGGGTGGTGGAGCTGGAGTCGGACCGCGGGGTCGTGGTCGACACGGCCGCCGCCGACCTGCGGCGCATCGAGCGGGATCTGCACGACGGGGCGCAGGCCAGGCTGGTGGCGCTGGCCATGGACCTGGGGCTGGCGAAGGAGAAGCTGGCCGAGGACCCGCAGGCCGCGGCGCGCATGGTGGACGAGGCGCACGGCGAGGTGAAGACGGCCCTTCAGGAACTGCGCGACCTGGCCCGTGGCATCCATCCGGCGGTGCTGACCGACCGGGGCCTGGACGCGGCCCTGTCCTCGGTGGCCTCCCGGTGCACGGTGCCGGTCGAGGTGCAGGTCGATCTGGCCCAGCGGCCGGTGCCCGCCATCGAGGGCATCGCCTATTTCACCGTCTCCGAGCTGCTCCAGAACATCAGCAAGCACGCGCGGGCCACCTGGGCGGGCGTGGACGTCTGGCGGGTGGAGAACCGGCTGATGATCCAGGTGGTGGACAACGGCGTCGGCGGCGCGGACACCTCGGCCGGCTCGGGTCTCGCGGGTCTCACGGAACGGCTGGACGCGGTGGACGGGATCCTGGTCGTGGACTCGCCGGCCGGTGGTCCCACCCGAATCACGGCCGAGCTGCCCTGGCGGGCGGTGTAGCGCCTCTCGCTCTCCGTGTCCGTCTCCCGGGTTCCGGCCCGGGCGGCGGACACTTTCGCGCGTCCGGGCGGACACGTTCGGGCCGTCCGGGCGGACACGTTCGGGCCGTCCGGGCGGACGTTTGCGCGTGCCGCGGGTGCCCCCGCCCGTCGGACGTTCCCCGCCGGTCACGGGTGCCCGGAAATCGGCAGGCCAGGTTATCCACAGGCCCGGTGAGGAAAGGCCGATCGCGGGATACTGAGGAGCCGTGGGGCAAGGCCGGGGACAACCGGCCGAGGACAACAGGCTCGGGGGGCCGGACGTCGTGGAGGACAAGGTGCGGGTGGTTATCGCCGAGGACTCAGTGCTGCTCAGGGAGGGCCTGACCCGGTTGCTGACCGACCGCGGGCACGAGGTGGTCGCCGGCGTCGGCGACGGAGAAGCGCTGGTCAAGACGATCACGGACCTGGACGCGCAGGGCGCACTGCCGGACGTCGTGGTCGCGGACGTACGGATGCCGCCGACCCATACCGACGAAGGGGTCCGGGCCGCAGTGCAACTGCGCAAGGCCCATCCGGGACTCGGTGTGCTCGTGCTGTCACAGTACGTGGAGGAGCGCTACGCCACCGAACTGCTGGCCGGTTCCAGCCGTGGTGTGGGGTATCTGCTCAAGGACCGGGTGGCCGAGGTCCGGGAGTTCGTCGACGCGGTGGTGCGGGTCGCCGAGGGAGGCACCGCGCTGGACCCGGAGGTGGTGGCGCAGCTGCTGGGGCGCAGCCGCAAGCAGGACGTGCTGGCGGGGCTCACCCCGCGGGAGCGGGAGGTACTGGGACTGATGGCCGAGGGGCGGACCAACTCCGCCATCGCCCGTCAACTCGTGGTCAGCGACGGGGCGGTGGAGAAGCATGTCAGCAATATCTTCCTGAAGCTCGGACTGTCCCCGAGCGACGGGGACCACCGGCGGGTCCTGGCGGTGCTGACCTACCTGAACTCATGACGAACTGACACTGTGTCAGCCAGGGTCGACGGGTGCCGCCGGCCGGAGAACCACACCACGAGCGGGGAGCGTCTTCACAGAGAGCGTCGGGGGGCTCGTAAATCATGACAAGTCAGGGTGGCAAAGCGTCTCAAAACCGTGTCCGTCATGCGAATGGCCCGGGGAATGCGACCTTTACGGACGTAGGGTTGATCCTGTGGGGAGGGCCTGCGGGAAGGCCCCTCCCCGACAGCCGCCTCGAGGGAGGTCCAGTTCAGTGACCAGCCAGGTCAGCAGCCCAGCGGAGCAGGCCGACGAAGCAGTAGTGGGAGAACAGCGCAATCCGGCGACGGGCAAGGACGTCCGCCGGCTGGACCGGGTGATCATCCGGTTCGCGGGGGACTCGGGTGACGGTATGCAGCTCACCGGTGACCGGTTCACCTCGGAAACGGCATCCTTCGGCAACGACCTTTCGACGCTGCCGAACTTCCCCGCCGAGATCCGCGCTCCCGCCGGGACCCTGCCCGGCGTCTCCTCCTTCCAGTTGCACTTCGCCGACCACGACATCCTCACTCCGGGCGACGCACCGAACGTGCTGGTCGCGATGAACCCGGCGGCCCTGAAGGCGAACGTCCAGGACCTGCCGCGCGGCGCGGAGATCATCGTCAACACCGACGAGTTCACCAAACGGGCGATGCAGAAGGTGGGCTACTCCTCCTCGCCCTTGGAGGACGGCTCGTTGGACGGCTACCACCTGCATCCGGTGCCGCTGACGACACTGACGGTGGAGGCCCTCAAGGAATTCGACCTGTCCCGCAAGGAGGCCGAGCGCAGCAAGAACATGTTCGCGCTCGGCCTCTTGTCATGGATGTACCACCGGCCCACCGAGGGCACGGAGAAGTTCCTGAGGTCGAAGTTCGCCAAGAAGCCGGAGATCGCGGCGGCGAACCTCGCGGCGTTCCGCGCGGGCTGGAACTTCGGTGAGACGACGGAGGACTTCGCGGTCTCCTACGAGGTCGCGCCGGCCGCCAAGGCGTTCCCCGTCGGCACCTATCGGAACATCTCCGGGAACCTGGCGCTCTCCTACGGCCTGGTCGCCGCCTCCCGGCAGGCGGATCTGCCGCTGTTCCTGGGCTCGTACCCCATCACCCCGGCCTCCGACATCCTCCATGAGCTGAGCCGGCACAAGAACTTCGGAGTGCGGACCTTCCAGGCCGAGGACGAGATCGCCGGTATCGGGGCGGCGTTGGGGGCGGCGTTCGGCGGTTCGCTCGCGGTGACCACCACCTCCGGTCCCGGTGTGGCGCTGAAGTCGGAGACGATCGGCCTCGCGGTGTCGCTGGAGCTGCCGCTGCTGGTGGTGGACATCCAGCGGGGCGGCCCGTCGACCGGTCTGCCGACCAAGACGGAACAGGCGGACCTGCTCCAGGCGATGTACGGCCGCAACGGCGAGGCCCCGGTGCCGATCGTGGCGCCGCGGACACCGGCGGACTGCTTCGACGCGGCCCTGGAGGCGGCCCGTATCGCGCTGACGTACCGGACTCCGGTGTTCCTGCTCTCCGACGGCTACCTGGCCAACGGGAGCGAGCCCTGGCGCATCCCGGAGCTGGACGAACTCCCTGACCTCCAGGTGCAGTTCGCGCAGGGGCCGAACCACGTGCTGGAGGACGGCAGCGAGGTCTTCTGGCCGTACAAGCGCGACCCGCAGACGCTCGCCCGGCCCTGGGCCGTGCCCGGCACGCCCGGTCTGGAGCACCGCATCGGCGGCATCGAGAAGGAGGACGGCACGGGGAACATCTCCTACGCCCCCGCCAACCACGACTTCATGGTGCGCACCCGGCAGGCGAAGATCGACGGCATCGACGTGCCGGACCTGGCGGTCGACGACCCGGACGAGGCCGACACCCTGGTCCTGGGCTGGGGTTCGACGTACGGCCCGATCACCGCGGCCGTCCGCAGGCTGCGCACCGCCGGGCACCGCATCGCGCAGGCTCATCTGCGGCACCTCAACCCCTTCCCGCGCAATCTCGGTGACGTTCTGGGGCGCTACGACCGCGTCGTCGTCCCCGAGATGAACCTGGGTCAGCTCGCCACGCTGATCCGGGCCAAGTACCTGGTGGACGCCCACTCGTACAACCAGGTCAACGGAATGCCGTTCAAGGCCGAACAGCTCGCAACGGCTCTGAAGGAGGCCATCGATGGCTGAGACGTCCAGGGAAGGCACGGGCACGGTCGAGGCGCTCTCGCTCGTTCCCAAGGCCGAGGCCAGGCAGTCCATGAAGGACTTCAAGTCCGATCAGGAGGTGCGCTGGTGCCCGGGGTGCGGTGACTACGCGATTCTGGCGGCGGTGCAGGGCTTCATGCCCGAACTGGGCCTGGCGCGCGAGAACATCGTGTTCGTCTCGGGCATCGGCTGCTCCTCGCGCTTCCCGTACTACATGAACACGTACGGGATGCACTCGATCCACGGCCGTGCGCCCGCCATCGCCACCGGGCTGGCCGCCAGCCGCCGCGATCTGTCGGTGTGGGTGGTGACCGGGGACGGAGACGCGCTGTCCATCGGCGGCAACCACCTCATCCACGCCCTGCGCCGGAACGTCAACCTCAAGATCCTGCTGTTCAACAACCGGATCTACGGTCTGACCAAGGGTCAGTACTCCCCCACCAGCGAGGTCGGGAAGGTCACCAAGTCGACGCCGATGGGCTCGCTGGACGCGCCGTTCAACCCGGTGTCGCTGGCGATCGGGGCGGAGGCGTCCTTCGTCGCCCGCACCGTGGACTCCGACCGCAAGCACCTCACCGAGGTGCTGCGCCGGGCCGCTGCCCATCCGGGCACCGCGCTGGTGGAGATCTACCAGAACTGCAACATCTTCAACGACGGCGCCTTCGACGTCCTCAAGGACCGGCAGCAGGCCGAGGAGGCGGTGATCCGGCTGGAGCACGGCGAGCCGATCCGGTTCGGCGCCGACGGTGCGCGGGGTGTGGTCCGGGACCGTGCGACGGGCGATCTGAAGGTGGTCACGGTGACGTCGGAGAACGAGGGGGAGATCCTGGTCCACGACGCGCACTCCGCGTCGCCCACGACCGCCTTCGCGCTCTCCCGCCTCGCCGACCCGGACACGCTGCACCACACCCCGATCGGGGTCTTCCGCAGCGTGGACCGGCCGGTCTACGACACGCAGATGGGCGAGCAGTTGGACGCGGCCATCGAGCAGAACGGCAAGGGCGACCTCGCGGCACTGCTGGCCGGCGGCGACACATGGACGGTCGTCGGCTGACCACCGTGCCGGACAGCGGGAATGGGCCCGGTCACCTCGGAGGTGACCGGGCCCTCGCCGACTCGACCTCGCCGACTCTCCCTAGCCGCGGGCCTTCTCCGCGTCGTACCGCTCCCGGGCCTCCCGCACGTCGGCCATCCGGACCTGCGTCCACTCCGCCAGCCCCCGTACCTGTTCCGCCGCCTCGCGGCCCAGGTCGGTGAGGGAGTAGTCGACGCGGGGTGGGATGACCGGCTTGGCGTCGCGGTGGATCATGCCGTCGCGTTCCAGGGTCTGCAGGGTCTGGGTGAGCATCTTCTCGCTCACCGGACGGACCCGGCCGATCGCCCGGCGCAGCTCACTGAAGCGGTGGGGGCGCTCCAGCAGACCGATCAGGACGAGCACACCCCAGCGGCTGGTGACATGCTCCAGCACCAGCCGGTAGGGACACATGGTCTCACCGTCGGGCTTCCATTCCTGCTCCGTGACACTTACCACCATGGAAGTACCTTACTTCAAAGTGGGTACTTTCCAGAAGTTAGTACTCCTCCTACGGTGAGTACCAGACCACCCCACGAGGAGTTTTCATCATGAGCATCGTCGTCACCGGAGCCACCGGACACCTGGGCCGCCACGTGGTGGAGCAGTTGCTCGACCGGGTGCCGGCCGACCGGATCACCGCCGTCGTCCGCACCCCGGAGAAGGCCGCCGACCTCGCCGAACGCGGGGTGCGCATCGCGGTCGCCGACTACAACGCGCCCGAGACCTTCGACGGCCTGTTCGCGGCCGGCGACAAGGTGCTGCTGATCTCCGGCAACGAGTTCGACAAGGGCCGCGTCGCCCAGCACCAGGTGGTCATCGACGCAGCCAAGGCGGCAGGTGTCGCGCTGCTCGCCTACACCAGCGCCCCGGGCAGCCTGACGGCCGCGCTCGCCGACGACCACCGCGGCACCGAGAAGGCGCTCACCGCCTCCGGCGTCCCCTACGTGCTGCTGCGCAACGGCTGGTACCACGAGAACTACACCGAGAACCTCGCCCCCGTCCTGGAGCACGGCGCCGTCGTGTCCGCCGCCGGAGAGGGCCGGGTCTCCTCCGCCTCACGCGCCGACTACGCCGCGGCCGCCGTCGCCGTGCTCACCGGCGAGGGGCACGAGAACCGGACGTACGAACTGGGCGGCGACGAGGCGTGGAGCTTCGCGGAGTACGCCGCCGAGGTGGGCCGGCAGACCGGCCGGGAGATCGCGTACAACGCCGTCTCCGGGGAGGTCATGAAGGGCATCCTCACCGGCTCCGGCATGCCCGAGATGTTCGCCGACGTCCTCGTCGGCGTCGACGCCTCGATGGCCAAGGGCGAACTGGTCGTCTCCTCCGGGGATCTGTCCCGGCTGGCGGAGCGTCCGACGACGCCGTTCGCCGAGGCCGTCGCCGCGGCCGTCAAGGGCTGACGGCCCGCTCGGGACCCACACCCTCGGGTGTCATGACCGTATGGCGATACGGGCATGACAGCCGAGGGCGATCGGCGCTACCTTCTTCCCGGCGAGTACGACCAGAGGGAGGGCCCGTGAGCGGGAAGCCGAGGGGCGAGCGGCACATAGGACTGCTGAACGGCTTCGCGGCTTATGGGATGTGGGGGCTGTTCCCTCTGTTCTTCCCGCTGCTCAAGCCCGCCGACCCCTTCGAGGTGCTGGCCCACCGGATGGTGTGGTCGCTCGTCGTGGTCGTCCTGGCCCTGCTGGTCGTACGGCGGTGGCGGTGGGCCGCCGAGCTGCTGCGGCAGCCGAGGCGCCTGGCGCTGATCGCGGTCGCCTCGGCCGTGATCGCCGTGAACTGGGGCGTCTACATCTGGGCCGTGAACAACGACCGGGTCGTCGAAGCCTCCCTCGGCTACTTCATCAACCCGCTGGTCACCATCGCGATGGGCGTCCTGCTGCTGAAGGAACGGCTCCGGCCGGTGCAGTGGGCCGCCGTCGGGGTCGGCTTCGCCGCGGTCCTGGTCCTCACCGTCGGCTACGGCCGTCCCCCGTGGATCTCCCTCGTGCTGGCCTTCTCCTTCGCCACCTACGGTCTGGTCAAGAAGAAGGTCAACCTCGGCGGCCTGGAGTCGCTGGCCGCGGAGACCTCGATCCAGTTCCTGCCGGCGCTGGCCTATCTGCTGTGGCTGTCGGCCGACGGCGGCTCCACCTTCACCACCGAGGGACCGGGCCACGCGGTGCTGCTGGCCATGACCGGGCTCATCACCGCGCTGCCGCTGGTCTGCTTCGGAGCGGCCGCGATCCGCGTGCCGCTGTCCACCCTGGGCCTGTTGCAGTACCTGGCGCCCGTCTTCCAGTTCCTGCTGGGCATCCTCTACTTCCACGAGGCCATGCCCGCCGAGCGCTGGGCCGGGTTCGCGCTCGTCTGGCTGGCGCTGACGCTGCTCACCGCCGACGCCTGGCGCTCGGCACGGGCCGCGCGGGTCACCCGGTCCCTGCGGGCCGAGATGGTCAGCCCCACCGCCGCCGCCGGCCCCGTAGGAGACGCCGACAAGGTGGCCTCGGGGCCCGATCCGGTGGACGCCAGGCCGTAGCGTCCGCGCCCCGCCGACGCGGTTCTGTCAGTGGCGGCGGCTATAAGTGACGGCATGACGCAGAGCCCTGAAACCGCATCAGCACCCGCTCCGCTGCACTGGAAGCTCGTCGTCGACTGCGCCGAGCCGCAGTCCCAGGCGGACTTCTGGGCCGCCGCGCTGCGCTACGAGGTCGAGGACAACGGCGCGTTCATCGAACGGCTGCTGGAACTCGGCGCGCTGCCGCGCGCGGCCACCGTCGAGTTCCATGCCCGGCTCGCCTTCCGGGACCTGGTCGGCGTACGACATCCCGAGGACCCCTACGACGAGGACAGCGGGACCGGCCTCGGGCGCCGGGTGCTGTTCCAGCGCGTACCGGAGGAGAAGACGGTCAAGAACCGGCTCCATCTCGATCTGCACACCCCGTCCGGACAGCGGGAGGCCGAGGTCGCGCGGCTGGGTGAGCTGGGCGCGAGCGTCCTGCGGGAGGTCGCGGAGCCGTCCGGATCCTGGGTGGTGATGGCGGACCCGGAGGGCAACGAGTTCTGTGTGCACTGAGGTGCCACGCGTTGTGCGTGCCCTGACGTGCCACGGCCCGGCCGGGACCCCATGGCCCAGCCGGGGCGCCGCGGTCTAGCCGGGGCTCCGGGCGGCGTCGGCGGCCCGCGCGGTGAGGCGGTCCATGCGGGCGTGC
The DNA here is from genome assembly GCF_040653275.1 of Streptomyces sp. NPDC048002. Taxonomy (NCBI): domain Bacteria; kingdom Bacillati; phylum Actinomycetota; class Actinomycetes; order Kitasatosporales; family Streptomycetaceae; genus Streptomyces; species Streptomyces sp. NPDC048002. The sequence continues at coordinate 12,213 of NZ_JBEZNL010000045.1, forward strand.
GCCGACTCCAGCTGCTCGGAGTCCTCGGCGGCCGGGCCGCCCTCCGCCACCAGTTCCTCCCACAGCGCGATCAGGTCCCGGCCGAAGCGAAGGCCGGACTCGGGATCGCGTACGCCACGCCAAGCGGTCGCCGCGCTCATGACGTTGCCGTAGGCCGACTCGGCGTCCCGGGATCGGTGGTGCGTGCGTGCCAGGTCGAGGGAGAGGGCGAAGGCGCGGGCCGGTTCGCCGCTCAGGTAGGCGATGTAGGCGCTCAGCTCGCGGAGGCGCAGCACCTCGGGGTGGTCCGGGCCGAGCGTGCCGGTCGACTCGGTCACGGTGCGTTCCGCGAGTTCCGCCGCGTCCTGGGTACGGCCCTGCCGGACCGCCTCGTTGATCCGGGCGACCGGTTCCGCGAGGAGCGCGGTGCCGCGGGGCGGGGTCTCGTCGCCCAGCACCGCCTCGGCCACGGCGTCGAAACCCCGGGGCGGCGTGGGCGCCTTCGGACTCACGTCGGATCCCGAGGCGTAGGCCGGGCCCATGGGCGGGGTCTGCGTACGGGCGGGCGTGGGGGTCCGCCGGGAACCGGAGGTGGTGGCGGGCGCCGGGGGTGGGGTCGGGGTCGAGGGTCGGGCGGCCGGTGATGCGGTCGGGATCGGCTTGGGCGGCGGGGGCGGCTCGTCGAGGTGGGGGCGGACCTGGGTGACCGGGCGGGTGTAGGCCCCGACGTGGGAGTGGGCGCCGGGAGGGGTCGCCGGGTGCACGTTCATCACCGGCGGCGGTCCGAACACGCCCGTGGGCGGGGCCACCGTGCCGGGCGCCGCGCCCGGTCCGGACGACGGGGGAGAGGCCGGAGCGGGGTGGTCGGCCGACGGCGGAGAGGCCGGAGCGAGGTGGTCGGCCGACGACAGAGAAGCCGGAACACGGTGGTCGGCCGACAACGGAGAAGCCGGAACACGGTCGGCCGACAACGGAGAGGCCGGAGCACGGCGGTCGGCCGACGACAGAGAAGCCGGAACACGGTGGTCGGCCGACGACGGAAAGGCAGGCTCGGAGCCCGGCAGCGGGCGCCGGAGATGGGTGGGGCTGTCCCGGCGAGCGGGGGCCGTCGGCTCGGGTGCGGCCGCCCCCGGCGAGGACGTCCCCGAGAAGGCCGGTCCGACCGGGCCCTGGGGGGCCACACCCGCCGCAGGCACCCCCGATGGGCGCACCCCCGGCGCGACCGGAAGAGTCGTGTCCTCCGGGTCCCCCGTCAGTTCGCTCGATCCGTCCAGGTTCACGCGGAGCGGTACGGCGTAGCCGGTCCGGTCGTCCCGGATCGTGGCGAACACGGGGCGGCCGGCGGCGAGCGCGACGCGATGCAGATGGCGCAGCACCGCCTGCTGGATCTCCTGCCCGGCGGCAGCCACGACAGGGACACCGTCCACCGAGGCGCGGCCGGGGCCACCCGCGGGGACGCGGACCTCGATCGGAGCGGTGCCGTCGGCACCCGCGACCACGGGCGCGGGCGCGGCGGGAACCACGGGGTCCTCGACAGCGGCGGGATGCGCGATCCCGTCCTGTCGTCCCCGTCCCCCCTGCCCACCCATCGCCCGATTCTCCGCACGGCTGAGTCGAGTCATCGGTTCCTCACTCGCTGGCAACACCTACGTCGAGTGTCTCCGCCGGCCCCCCTCCCACACGTCACCGGCGCGTCACAGCCTCGTTCCAGGACCTCACCCCCCGTGACTCGACAAATGCTTGCGTACGCATATAATGCAGATGCAGTTTGTTCGCGTACGCCGACCAATCGCATCCCTGGGGGACCCATGACCCGCCGTTTCCTGTTCGTCCTCGGCAGTAGCCGCCCCGACGGCAACACCGAACTGCTCGCCCGCCGCGCCGCCGAACAGCTCCCCGCGGACGTCGAGCAGCAGTGGGTCGAGCTGGCCGCGCACCCGCTGCCGGACTTCGTGGACCTGCGCCACGACAGCGACCACGTCCGCGCGACGGAGGGCGACACGGCCCTGCTGCTGGACGCCACCCTCGCGGCCACCGACATCGTGATCGCGTCCCCGCTGTACTGGTACTCGGTCTCAGCCCACACCAAGCGCTACCTCGACTACTGGTCCGGCTGGCTGCGCACCCCCGGCCTGGACTTCAAGGCGACGATGGCCGGGCGCACCCTCTGGGGCGTCACCGCCTTCGCCGACCACGAACCGGCCGTCGCCGACCCGCTGGTCGGCACGCTCAACAACTCGGCCGCCTACCTGGGGATGCGCTTCGGCGGGGTGCTGCTCGGCAACGGCAGCAAGCCCGGCGACGTACTGAAGGACACGGAGGCGCTGGCCCGCGCCAAGACGTTCTTCCAGGGCGAGACCCCCCTCGCGCGGTTCCCGCACGAGGGCTGACGGCTCAGGCGGTGATGTCCTTCGCCATGAACCGCGCCCAGGCCGCCGTGCCGAACACCCCGGCGTACAGGGCCTGGAGACCGAGGTTCCTGACCAGGTCGTCCCAGTAGACGGGTTCGCGCATCAGGTCGGCGAAGGACAGCCAGTAGTGCGAGAACAGGTACGGGTGGATCGCGTGCAGCTGGGGGATCTGGTCGAGGATCTGGACGGTGATCAGCAGCCCCACCGTCGTCGCCATCGCCGCGATGCCGCTGTTGGTCAGGGTCGACACGAAGAGGCCGAGGGCCGCCACCCCGGTCAGTGAGGCGGCGACGACCAGCGCGATCAGCAGGGCGCGGCCCAGTCCCTCGGCGAAGCTGATCCGGGTTCCGGAGATCGTGGTCAGCTCGCCCAGCGGGAAGAGCAGCGCGCCGACCGTCAGCGCCGAGACCGCGACCGTCAGCGTGGCCAGCAGACAGAAGGCCATGGTGGTCGTGTACTTGGTGAGCAGCAGCCGGGTGCGGCCGGCGGGGGCGACCAGGAGGTAGCGCAGGGTGCCCGCGTTGGCCTCGCCGGCGACGGCGTCGCCCGCGACCACCCCGACGGCCATCGGCAGGAAGAACGGCAGGGTGGCGGCGAGGGCGGTGAACACCAGGAACAGGCCGTTGTTGGTGATCTGCGCGATGAACGCGGGTCCTTCGCCGCCGCCTCCCCCGCCGACCGATCCGCCGTCCCCGGTCTCGATCCGGACGGCGACGCCGACCAGGACCGGAACGGCGGCCAGCACCCCCAGCAGGGCGAGGGTGCGCCAGCGGATCAGCGTCGTGCGCAGCTCGCTGCGCAGCAGGCCGAACGTCCACAACGGGCTTGCCGGACGGACCGGTTCAGCGTGCGACATCGAAACCCTCTCCGGTCAGTGCCACGAACGCGTCCTCCAGCGATGCCCGCTCCACGCCGAAACCGCGGACGCGGACGCCCGCGGTCACCAGGGCCGCGTTGAGTTCCGCGGGATCGCGGTCGGGGGGCTCTGCGGTGACCCGGTCCTCGGTGACGACGACGTCGGCGGCGCCCTGTTCCTTCAGGATCCGGGCGGCGTCGGTGGTGTCGGGCGTGGTGACGGAGAGCCGGCCGCGCATCCCGGCCGCCAGCTCGCCGACCGCGCCCTGGGTGACGAGCCGGCCCTGGGTCATCACGGCCACATGCGTGCACACCTGCTCGATCTCGTCGAGCAGGTGCGAGGAGAGGAAGACGGTGGTGCCGTCGGAGGCCAACTCGCGTATCAGGGAGCGGATCTCGCGCATGCCCTGCGGGTCGAGGCCGTTGGTCGGCTCGTCCAGCACCAGCAACCGGCGCGGCTGGAGCAGGGCGGAGGCCAGCCCCAGGCGCTGCTTCATGCCGAGCGAGTACGCCTTGGCCTTCTTGCCCGCGGCGGCCGTCAGGCCCACCCGGTCCAGTGCCGCCGCCACGCGTCGGCCGCGGGTGCGGGGGTCGGCGGTGGGGTCGGCGGCGTCGTAGCGCAGGAGGTTGTCGCGGCCGGAGAGGAAGCCGTAGAGCGCGGGGCCCTCGATCAGGGCGCCGACGTGCGGCAGGACGGACCGGGTGGCGCGGGGCATGGGGCGGCCGAGCACCCGGGCGGTGCCGGAGGTGGGTTCGATCAGGCCCATCAGCATGCGGATCGTGGTGGTCTTGCCGGAGCCGTTGGGGCCCAGGAAGCCGAAGACGCTGCCCGCCGGGACGGTCAGATCGAGTCCGTCGACGGCGAGCTGTCCGCCGCGGTAGCGCTTGGTGAGCGCGCGGGTGACGATCACTCCGTCACCCGCGCGAGGCCCTTCGGGCGCCGGCTCCGCGGCGGACGTCTCTGTCATGGGTGCCTTACTACCCGTCCTTCACGGTGCCTCGCCACCATTCCGTCATGGACGCCCTACTGCCCGGCGTCGGCGGCCTTGACCAGCGCGTCCTTGGTGACCGCGCCGACGTAGACCGTTCCGTCCTCGGTGATGAGGGCGTTGACCAGGCGGGTCTTGAAGACCGTGCCCTCGCCGAACTCTCCCTTCACCTTGTCCCCGAGCGAGTCCATGAAGCCGCCCAGGTCGCCGCCGACCTCGGAGCCGGAGGGGATGCCCTCACCGCCGGTGTCCAGGACGGCGATGGAGTTCCAGCCCTCGCCGATGACCTTCGGCTCGCTCTCCGGGGCCCGCTCGGGCGCCTTGGAATGCTTCTCCTCGGGGGCCTCGAACTCGCCCTCCTCGGTGACCTTCGCGCCCTTGGGCGGGCTGAAGTCGAAGGTCGAGGCGGCCGGCTTGGCGAAGCTGACCTGGGTGAAGCCCGCGTCCACCACGGCGGCGCCGCCGCTCGCCGGGGTCAGCGTGAACTTCAGCGGCATCCCGGTCCCGGCGTCCACGGCGACGGTGATCTGGCCGACCGTGGTGCCGGACTGCTTGGGTTTGATGACGAGGCGGTAGGCGTCCCGTCCCGCGACGTGCGCGGTGCCGTCGACGGTGACGGACGTGGTGTCGTCGACCGCCTTCAGGGCCTCCTCGGTGAGGTCCTTGGGCGTGGCCGGGACCTCCTTCTGGCGCTCGGCACTCTCGTCGGCGGTGCCGTGGAAGACCTCGTTGGACGCGCTGTCGTAGCCCCAGACGTCCTTGCCGTTGTGGATCAGGCTGTACTCGGCGGCGTTCTCCAGCACCGAGAGCTTCTGCCGGTCGGGGCCGTCGGCGGCGACGCGCAGCGTGTGCGTACCGGAGACCAGCTCGGTGAGCTTGGCCGACGGGTCGGCGGCCGAACCGTCCCCGGAGTCCATCGCCCCGGACGCCAGCGAGCCCCCGAGCCCGCCGAGGTCGGGCAGCCCCAGATCGGTGCTGATCTTCACCGTCCCGGACAGCTGCTGTACGTCGGACGCGGCGATCTTCTCGATGAGCCGCTGCGCGCTGATCTCCGGCAGGTCGGGGTCGCCGGAGTCGGCGAGCGCCGGGACCAGGCCGATGGTCGCCGCCGCCACGCCCACCACCGCCACGGGGACGACGTACCGCGCCGCCTTGCGCCGCCCCGATCGCAGGTCGTCGGTCTCGTCCCCGGTCGTGCTGTCGTCGGATCCGTACGGTGCCATGTGTGCCTTACCTCCGTCGTCGGCGGCGGCCTGCCAACTCCCGTGCGTCCAGCCCGTAGCCGCCATTCTCACCCGAATCGGTGAGGAGTGGTGTTTTCCGTAGTCACCATCTGACCAAATCGGCGGCGACGAAGCGTCAGACCCCGGACTCAACTCCGTGTACACCTGCGGTATGACACGAGAGGGCGGCACCTCCCCCGACCCGTAGGGGTCGCGAGCGGCACCGCCCTCTCAGGGCCGGTGGCCGGCCCTGGACGTACGGAGGGGTCCGGGCGGTCAGCCCGCCCGGTGGACCACGGCGTCGCACAGCTCCATGAGGGACGCCTTCGCGTCGCACTCGGGGAGCGGCGCCAGGGCGGCGCGCGCGTCCTGCGCGTAGCGCACGGTGTCGCGGCGGGCCTGCTCCAGCGCCGGGTGCGCCCGGAGCGCGGCGAGGGCCTCGGCGTGGCGGGTGTCGTCGGTCAGGTCGGAGTCGAGCAGCTCGCAGAGCGCGATGTCCTCGGCGAGGCCCAGCCGCTCCGCCCGCTCCCGCAGCCGCAGCACCGGCAGGGTCGCGATGCCCTCGCGCAGGTCCGTGCCCGGGGTCTTCCCCGACTCGTGGGAGTCGGAGGCGATGTCCAGCACGTCGTCGGCGAGCTGGAAGGCGACCCCGAGCCGCTCGCCGTACTGGGTGAGCACGTCCACGACCGTCTCGTCGGCCCCCGACATCATCGCGCCGAAGCGGCAGGACACGGCCACCAGGGAGCCCGTCTTGCCGCCCAGCACGTCGAGGTAGTGGCTGACGGGGTCGCGGCCGTCCTGCGGGCCCGCCGTCTCCAGGATCTGGCCGGTGACCAGCCGCTCGAACGCCTCGGCCTGCACCCGGACCGCCTCCGGGCCGAGGTCGGCGAGGATGTGCGACGCGCGGGCGAAGAGGAAGTCCCCGGTGAGGACGGCGACGGAGTTGCCCCAGCGGGTGTTCGCGCTGTCCACCCCGCGCCGGACGTCGGCCTCGTCCATCACGTCGTCGTGGTAGAGCGTCGCCAGGTGGGTCAGCTCCACCACCACGGCCGACGGCACGATCCCCGGCGCGTACGGGTCGCCGAACTGCGCGGCGAGCATCACGAGCAGCGGCCGGAACCGCTTCCCGCCCGCGCGCACGAGATGCTGGGCGGCCTCGGTGATGAAGGGGACCTCGCTCTTGGTGGCCTCGAGCAGTCCCTCCTCGACAGCCGCCATCCCGGCCTGGACATCGGCTTCCAGAGCCTGGTCCCGCACGCTCAGCCCGAACGGCCCGACGACGGTCACGAGGGGTCTCCTGTCTGCTGGTGTCTTCCGGCGATTACGCGGTTTGTCGATAGGTCGCTGCCTTCACTCAAGTCAGCGTATCCGGTCAGGTTTCGATCACCGATGCCGCCCGCCGGTCCACGACGGGCGGTATCGGATCATGGCGTCCATGTTTTTTGATCACCCGATAAGACCCGATATCGACCGACTTACGCGGCCACGGTGGAGTCCGCCTCGAATCGAGGCCGATCGGCGCACCCTCCGGAACACCTTCCGGCACGCCCTCCAGCCCTGCGAACGAGTCGGCGATAAAACACCATTGAGCCTATTGCCCGATTTGATACTCCTTGCGCGCACGCGTGACTTGACTCACGCACATCCACCCACAGCCCGTCCGCAGAATCACGCCGACATGCGTCCCCCGCTTCCCAGTTGAGCCTTGGCGACAGCAAACGATCATTTGCCCCACACCCCCCGATGAAGATCAAAACCCTGGATATGTGAATCCGCTACTTGTTTCGGACATGCGCTCTCGCATACGTTCCCGGCCTGTCGGGCGGACGCCGAATCCTGCCGCCGCCCGATTCCACCGAATTTTCTTCGTACGGCAGGAGCGGGGGACCCACAGGTAAGCCGCCGGACCGGACGTCCTCGGACGCGCCGGAACGGCTCGGGGTGCAGTCGCGTGTCCTTCGGGGTGCGCGGCCGGGCAGCTCCCGCCCGAACCCGACAGCTCACCTCGCAGGCGCCGGAGAGGAACACAGTCATGCCTGCTGCCGCTCAGCGCCGCACCCGTATCGCCCGCAAGCTCGCCGTCATCGGCACCGGAGCCGCCGTACTGGCGCTCCCGCTCATCGGCTCCACCACCGCCTCCGCGGCCACCCCGACGGTCACCACGGCCACCTCGCTCGGGTACTCCAACACCCTCGACGGCTGGATCCGCGCCTCCCTCCAGGTCATGGCGGAGAAGGGGATCCCCGGCACCTACAACGGGATCTACCGCAACGTCATCCGGGAGTCCTCGGGCAACCAGTACGCGATCAACAACTGGGACTCCAACGCCGCCGCCGGCACCCCGTCCAAGGGCCTGCTCCAGGTGATCGACCCGACCTTCCGGGCCTACCACGTGGCCGGCACCTCGTGGGACCCGTACGACCCGGTCGCCAACATCACCGCCGCCTGCAACTACGCGGCCCAGCGGTACGGCTCGATCGACAACGTCTTCGGCGCCTACTGATCAGACGCCCCGCGGGAAGAGTCTTTCGAGGACGACGGCGATGCCGTCGTCCTCGTTCGACGTGGTGACCTCGTCCGCCACCGCCTTGAGTTCGGGGTGGGCGTTGGCCATCGCCACCCCGTGGGCCGCCCAGTCGAACATCGGGATGTCGTTGGGCATGTCGCCGAAGGCGATGGTCCGCTCCGGGCCGAGGCCCAGATGGTCGGCGGCCAGCGCCAGGCCCGTCGCCTTGGTGATGCCGCACGGCTGAAGCTCGACGGTCCCGGGTCCCGACATGGTGACCGTGGCCAGCGAGCCCACCACCGTGCGCGCCGTCGCCGCCAACTCGTCGTCGGACAGCTCCGGATGGCGCAGCAGCACCTTGCTGATCGGCTCGCACCACAGATCGTCGCGGCGCCCGACCCGCACCGCGGGCAGGGTGGGGTGCGGCATCAGATAGCCGGGCTCGATCAGCGTCAGCCCGTCGACGCCGTCCTGGTCGACCGCGGCGTAGACCTGACCCACCTCGGCCTCGATCTTGCCGAGCGCGGTCTCCGCCAGCTCCCGGTCCAGGGTGACGGACCACAGCAGTCGGTCCGCGCCGGCGTCGTACACCTGCGCGCCCTGCCCGCACACCGCGAGCCCCCCGCGGCCCAGGTCCTCCAGGAGCGGCCGGACCCGGGGAGCCGGGCGGCCGGTCACCACCAGATGCCGGGCTCCGGACTCCGCCACCCGCGCGAGCGCGGCGTACGACCGGTCGGAGAGCGTGTCGTCGCCACGGAGCAGCGTGCCGTCCAGGTCGGTGGCGACAAGTGAATATGCGAGGGGTGCGGCCATGATCAGAGAATACGGACAGGACGCGCTCCCGACTCAAGCGGGAACCGGCCGAGCACGAGTCCACCGGACCCCGCCAACTCCCCTGCCGCCGCACGGCGTTCGCCCGGGGACCGGAACGGACCGCGGCGGAGTTGGAGTGCGGCTCGCACGACGGCCGACCGCGGGCGACTCGGCGGCCGCTTCTTCGGCCTCCTCGCCGGCCTCCTCCCCTGCCTCCTCCCCTGCCGACGGCACCGCACCATACGCACTGCCCAAGACGGGTGCCCCACCCGTAACGTGTGCGGCGACGACACGGACCCGTGGCACGCACGAGAGTGAGGCAGTACCCATGCCCCCCTTTGATGTCCCCGAGGGCGACCCCTTCGGCCCGCACAACCTTCCGTACGGTGTCTTCTCCGTCCCCGGCGACGACAGCGGGCGGCGGGTCGGCGTACGGCTCGGCGATCACGTCCTCGACGCGGGCGCGGCCGCGCTGGCGCTGGGCTCCCCGTACTCCTCCCTGCTGGCCCGGCCCACGCTGAACCCGCTGCTGGCCGCCGGCCGCACCGCCTGGTCCGACGTGCGCCGCGCGCTGACGGCCTGGGTCACCGTCCCGTCCCACCGGGAGACCATCGAGCCGCTGTTCCACCCGCTCTCCTCGGTGACCCTGCACCTGCCCTTCGAGGTCGCGGACTACGTCGACTTCTACGCCTCCGAGAACCACGCCCGCAACGTCGGCCAGATCTTCCGCCCGGACGCGGCGGACTCCCTCACCCCGAACTGGAAGCACCTCCCGATCGGCTACCACGGCCGCTCCGGCACCGTCGTGGTCTCCGGCACGGACGTCGTACGGCCCTCGGGCCAGCGCAAGGCACCCACCGACGCGGCCCCGGTCTTCGGCCCCTCGGTCCGCCTGGACATCGAGGCCGAGGTCGGTTTCGTGGTGGGCGCGCCCTCGGCGATGGGCAGCCCGGTCGCCCTCGCCGACTTCCGCGAGCACGTCTTCGGCCTGTGCCTGCTCAACGACTGGTCCGCGCGGGACGTCCAGGCCTGGGAGTACGTCCCCCTCGGCCCGTTCCTCGGCAAGTCCTTCGCCACCTCGGTGTCGGCGTGGATCACCCCGCTGGACGCCCTCGACGCGGCCCGTGTGGCGCCGCCGGAGCGCACCCACGCACTGCTTCCCTACCTGGACGACGCGTCCGAGGAACCCGGCGGCTACGACCTGCGCATCACGGTCTCCCTCAACGGCCATGTGATCTCCGAACCCCCCTTCTCCACGATGTACTGGACCGCCGCCCAGCAGCTGGCCCACATGACGGTCAACGGCGCCTCCCTGCGCACCGGCGACCTCTACGGCTCCGGCACCGTCAGCGGCCCGGCGGAACACGAGCGCGGCTCCCTGCTGGAGCTGACCTGGAACGGCCGCGACGCCCTCGAACTCCCCGACGGCAAGCGGACCTTCCTGGAGGACGGCGACGTGGTGACCCTGTCGGCCTGGGCGCGGGGCACGGACGGCTCCCGGGTGGGGCTCGGCGAGGTCACCGGACGCGTGGTGTCCGGCTGACCCCTCGGGCTCGCCCCCGCTGAAGAGCAGCGGTCCGCAGGGGAGTTGAGGCTCGTGGCCGACTCCCCCGGGCCGCTACCCGGCCGGTCCCGGTCCTGCCGCGGGTGGTTCCCGACCACTGCCGTGCACCGTCCGCCGCCGTCATACTGGGCGGTGGACGGTACGCGCGGCACCCGCCGCACTTGGCCCGCGCGCTCCCGCCCCGAGCCGCACTCGTCCCGATCAGGATCCGGAGCCCGTGGCATGACCGTCTGCCTGCTCCTGCTGAGCGCCGTCGCGCTGACGGCCGCCGTGCCGGTGCCGCGTTCCCTGACCCGGGCCGCCTGGCCCGAACGGGAGCCGGTGGTCGGCCTGTGGGTGTGGCAGTGCCTGGTCGCCACCGTGCTGCTGTGCTGTCTGACGGCCCTGGTCCTGGGCGCGGCCGCCGTCTTCCACACCGTCCGCGACCATGTCTTCGCACCCGCGCCGCCCGCGGTGACCGCCGCCTACGACCTCTCCGCGGCGCCCCTGTGGGCCTCCGGTCTCACCCTGCTGCTGGCCTGCGGCGCCGCCTGGACGACGGCGATGCTCGGCCGGCAACTGGTCGAGGCCCGCCGCGGCCGGGGTGTGGCCAGGGCGCATCTGCAGGAACGCGCCCCGGACCTGCCGCCCGGCCTGCCCGCCGCACGCGGCCCCCTGCTGGTGCTGGAGGACGAGTACCCGGACGCCTGGTGGATGCCGGGCAGCCCACCCCAGCTGATCGTCACCACGGGTGCCCTGCACCGGCTGACCGACCACCAGCTGGACGCCGTCCTCACCCACGAACGCGGCCACGCCCGCGCCCACCACGACTGGCTGCTGCACCTCTCCACTGCACTGGCCACCGGCTTCCCCCGTATCCCGCTGTTCGCCCACTTCTGCGACCAGACCCACCGCCTGGTCGAACTGGCCGCCGACGACACGGCCTCCCGCCGCTGCGGTCACCTGACCACGGCGCTGGCGCTGATCGAGCTGAACCAGCACCGAGGCGTGCTCTCCTGCGCCTCCAGCCGCCGCCTGCTGGGCGAGCGGGTGGACCGTCTCCTGGCTCCCCCGCCCCGGCTGACCCGCCACCGCAGGGCGCTGACCACGGCAGCGGCGGCGCTGGTTCCGCTGCTGCCCCTGCTGATCACCTTCGCGCCGGGGCTGACGGCGCTGGGCTGATCCCTGACGGCCGCCGGGCCCTCACCTGGTCAGCCACGCCCCGCGGCGGCTACGCCCAGTCCTCCGGTTCCGGTTCGAAGTCGGGCTCGGTGTCCGGCTCGGGCCAGTGGTCGTCCTCCGGCCCCGCGGCCGGAGTCTTGGTCGGCGCCTCGGTCGGCGCCTCGGCCGGCGCCTTGGTCGGCGCCGCGGCCGTCCCGGCGGCCGCGCCTTCACCCGCCGTGCCGTCCAGCCCCGCCAGGACCTCGATCACGCCCTCACCGTAGGTCGCCAGCTTCTTCTCCCCCACTCCGCCGACGCCTCCCAGCTCGCGCACCGACGAGGGCCAGACCGTCACGATCTCCCGCAGGGTCGCGTCATGGAAGATCACATACGCCGGAACACCCTGTTCGCGGGCGCGCTCGGCCCGCCAGGCCCGCAGTGCCTCGAAGGCGGGCTGGAGCTGCTCCGGCAGCTCTGCCGCCGCGGCCTTCGCCCTGCCCTTCCCGGACGCCCCGGACGACCCGGACGCCCCCGACGAGGAGCGGGCGGCCGTCGGCTTCTTCGGCTCCTTGCGCAGCGGCACCTCCCGCTCGCGCCGCAGCACCGCGCCGCTGGCCTCGGTGAGCACCAGCGTGCCGTACTCCCCCTCGACCGCCAGCAGGCCCTGCGCCAGCAACTGGCGGACGACCCCGCGCCATTCGCCGTCGCTCAGCTCCTCCCCGATGCCGAAGACGGACAGCTGGTCGTGATCGAACTGGATCACCTTCGCGGTGCGCTTGCCGAGCAGGATGTCGACGATCTGCACCGCCCCGAACTTCTGCCCCCGCTCCCGCTGCAACCGGACCACCGTCGACAGCGCCTTCTGCGCGGCGACCGTCCCGTCCCAGGTCTCGGGCGGGGTCAGGCAGGTGTCGCAGTTCCCGCAGCCGGACGGGTCGGGCTCCTGGCCGAAGTAGACGAGGAGCTGGCCCCGCCGGCACCGCACGGTCTCGCACAGCGCCAGCATCGCGTCCAGATGCGCCTGCGCCCGCCGCCGGAAGGCCTCGTCGCCCTCGCCCGACTGGATCAGCTTGCGCTGCTGGATGACGTCGTTGAGGCCGTACGCCATCCATGCCGTGGACGGCAGCCCGTCCCGCCCCGCGCGGCCCGTCTCCTGGTAGTAGCCCTCGACCGACTTCGGCAGGTCCAGGTGCGCGACGAACCGTACGTCCGGCTTGTCGATGCCCATGCCGAACGCGATGGTGGCCACCACGACCAGGCCGTCCTCGCGCAGGAACCGGGACTGGTGCGCCGCGCGCGTCCCCGCGTCCAGGCCCGCGTGGTACGGCACCGCCTCGATGCCATGGGCACTGAGGTACTCCGCGGTCCGCTCCACGGAGTTGCGCGACAGGCAGTACACGATGCCCGCGTCCCCGGCGTGCTCCTCGCGCAGGAAGCCCAGCAGCTGCTTCTTGGGGTCGGCCTTGGGCACGATCCGGTACTGGATGTTGGGCCGGTCGAAGCTCGCCACGAAGTGCCGGGCCGTCGGCATGTTCAGCCGCTCGGTGATCTCCCGGTGCGTCGCGTCGGTGGCGGTCGCCGTGAGCGCGATCCGCGGCACGTCCGGCCAGCGCTCGCCGAGCAGGGACAGGGCCAGGTAGTCGGGGCGGAAGTCGTGGCCCCACTGGGAGACGCAGTGCGCCTCGTCGATCGCGAACACGGAAATCTTGCCGCGGGACAGCAGTTCCCGCGTGGACTCCAGGCGCAGCCGCTCCGGCGCGAGGTACAGCAGGTCCAGCTCACCGGCGAGGTACTCGGCCTCCACCACCCGGCGCTCGTCGAAGTCCTGCGTGGAGTTGATGAAGCCCGCCCGCACGCCGAGCGCCCGCAGCGCGTCCACCTGGTCCTGCATCAGCGCGATCAGTGGCGAGACCACGACGCCCGTACCGGGTCTGACCAGGGACGGAATCTGGTAGCAGAGGGACTTTCCGCCACCGGTCGGCATGAGCACGACGGCGTCACCGCCGGCCACCACATGCTCGATGACCGCTTCCTGCTCGCCCCGGAAGGACTCGTACCCGAAGACCTTGTGGAGCGTGGCCAGCGCCTCGCTGCTCTCGGCTGTCGCTGTCATGCCACCGATCCCGCCCGTCCCGCCCATCGCCGTGCCCCCGTACGTCGCTCCTCGACCACTGCGTCCACGATAGGGGCCCCGACTGACAGCGACGGAGTTATCCACAGGCTGCCCCGGATCGGGAGCGGGCGGTGCCGCGCGGACGGCGAGCGGAGGACCGGGCGTCCCGGAGAACGCGGCCGCCCGGCACCCCTGGAGCGGGATGCCGGGCGGCCGTGGGTCCGGACCGGGTCGGCGGTCAGTGGGTCGGCGGGCAGGGGGTCAGCGGTTCAGCGCACGAACACGCCCGCCTGCCCGGCCAGGTCCAGGAAGTACTGCGGCGCCACACCGAGCACCAGCGTGACCGCCACCCCGAACCCGATCGCCGTCATCGTCAGCGGCGACGGCACGGCGACCGTCGGGCCCTCGGGCCGCGGCTCGCTGAAGAACATCAGCACGATGACGCGGATGTAGAAGAACGCCGCGATCGCCGAGGAGATCACACCGACGACGACCAGCGGGGCCGCTCCGCCCTCGGCCGCCGCCCGGAACACGGCGAACTTGCCCGTGAACCCGGAGGTCAGCGGGATGCCCGCGAAGGCCAGCAGGAACACCGCGAAGACGGCCGCCACCAGCGGCGACCGCCGGCCGAGCCCCGCCCACTTGGACAGGTGCGTCGCCTCGCCCCCGGCGTCCCGGACCAGCGTGACCACCGCGAAGGCGCCGATCGTCACGAAGGAGTAGGCGGCCAGGTAGAACAGCACCGAGGAGACGCCGTCCGGCGTGGTCGCGATGACACCGGCGAGGATGAAGCCCGCGTGTGCGATCGACGAGTACGCCAGCAGCCGCTTGATGTCGGTCTGCGTGATCGCGACGATGGCGCCGCCCAGCATGGTGATGATCGCGACGGCCCACATCACCGGCCGCCAGTCCCAGCGCAGCCCCGGCAGCACGACGTACAGGACGCGCAGCAGGGCGCCGAACGCGGCCACCTTGGTCGCCGCCGCCATGAAGCCGGTCACCGGGGTCGGCGCGCCCTGGTACACGTCCGGCGTCCACATGTGGAACGGGACGGCGCCGACCTTGAACAGCAGGCCCATGACGAGCAGCGCGGTGCCGATGAGCAGCAGCGCGTCGTTGCCCATGGTGTCGGCGAGGGCCGGGTCGACGGTGGTGAGGGTGCCGTCGACGACCTGGGCGATCGTGGCGTAGGACACCGAGCCCGCGTAGCCGTAGAGCAGGGCGATACCGAACAGGGTGAACGCCGAGGCGAAGGCGCCGAGCAGGAAGTACTTCACGGCCGCTTCCTGCGACATCAGCCGCTTGCGGCGGGCGAGGGCGCACATCAGGTACAGCGGCAGCGAGAAGACCTCCAGCGCGATGAAGAGCGTCAGCAGGTCGTTGGCGGCCGGGAAGACCAGCATGCCGGCGACGGCGAAGAGCAGCAGCGGGAACACCTCGGTGGTGGTGAACCCGGCTTTCACCGCGGCCTTCTCGCCGTCGCTGCCCGGCACGGAGGCGGCCTGCGCGGCGAAGGAGTCGACCTGGTTGCCGTGGGCCGCGGGATCCAGCCGCCGTTCGGCGAAAGTGAACAGGCCGACGAGTCCGGCGAGCAGGATCGTGCCCTGGAGGAACAGGGCGGGACCGTCGACGGCGATGGCGCCCATCGCCGCGATGCCCGCCTTGGTGGTGGCGTATCCGTCGGCCGCGAGCGCGACCACCGCGGCGAAGGCGGCGGTCAGCGCGACGGCGGAGACGAACAGCTGCGCGTGGTAGCGCAGTTTGCGCGGGACGGCCGCCTCGATGAGCACGCCCACGACCGCCGCGCCCACGACGATCAGAATGGGTGACAGCTGTCCGTATTCGATCTTCGGCGCGTCGATCTTGGAGATCGGGTCGGCCGCGGTTGTCCACAGGCTGTGGACGGCTGATGCGCTCACTTGGCCGCCTCCACCTCGGGCTGGGGGTCCTTCTTCTGTACGTCGGACAGGGTCTGCTCGACCGCCGGGTTGACGATGTCCGTGACGGGCTTCGGGTAGACGCCCAGGAAGATCAGCAGTACGACCAGCGGGGCGACGACGGCGAGTTCCCTCACCCGCAGATCGGGCATCGTGGAGACCTCGGGCTTCACCGGGCCGGTCATCGTCCGCTGGTAGAGGACCAGGGTGTACAGCGCGGCGAGCACGATGCCGAAGGTGGCGATGATGCCGACCACCGGATAGCGCGTGTACGTCCCGACCAGGACCAGGAACTCACTGACGAACGGGGCCAGTCCGGGCAGCGACAGCGTCGCCAGACCGCCGATCAGGAAGGTGCCGGCGAGCACCGGTGCCACCTTCTGCACTCCGCCGTAGTCCGCGATGAGCCGCGAGCCGCGCCGGGAGATCAGGAAGCCCGCCACCAGCATCAGCGCGGCCGTGGAGATCCCGTGGTTGACCATGTAGAGCGTCGCGCCCGACTGGCCCTGGCTGGTCATCGCGAAGATGCCCATGATGATGAAGCCGAAGTGCGAGATCGACGCGTACGCCACCAGGCGCTTGATGTCCCGCTGGCCGACCGCGAGCAGCGCGCCGTAGATGATGCTGATCAGCGCGAGGACGAGGACGGCGGGCGTCGCCCACTTCGACGCCTCGGGGAACAGCCCGAGGCAGAAGCGGAGCATCGCGAAGGTGCCGACCTTGTCGACGACCGCGGTGATCAGGACGGCGACGGGGGCGGTGGCCTCACCCATGGCGTTGGGCAGCCAGGTGTGCAGCGGCCACAGGGGCGCCTTCACCGCGAAGGCGAAGAAGAAGCCCAGGAACAGCCAGCGTTCGGTGTCGGTCGCCATGTCCAGCGAGCCGTTGGCGCGGGCCTCGGCGATCTCGGGGAGCGAGAAGCTCCCGGCGACCACGTACAGGCCGATCACCGCGGCCAGCATGATCAGCCCGCCGGCCAGGTTGTAGAGGAGGAACTTCACCGCGGCGTAGGACCGCTGGGTGGACGCCACCTCCTCGCCGTGCTCGTGGGCACGGTCCCCGAAGCCGCCGATGAGGAAGTACATCGGGATGAGCATGGCTTCGAAGAAGATGTAGAAGAGGAAGACGTCGGTGGCCTCGAAGGAGAGGATCACCATCGCCTCGACGGCCAGGATCAGGGCGAAGAAGCCCTGGGTGGGCCGCCACCGCTTGCTGCCGGTCTCCAGCGGGTCGGCGTCGTGCCAGCCCGCGAGGACGATGAACGGGATCAGCAGCGCGGTCAGCGCGATGAGGGCCACCGCGATGCCGTCCACGCCCAGGTCGTAGCGGACCCCGAACTCCCTGATCCAGGAGTGGGATTCGGTGAGCTGGTAGCGGTCGCCGTCCGGGTCGAAGCGGACCAGGATCGCGACGGCGAGCGCGAGGGTGGCGAGTGAGAAGAGCAGCGCCAGCCACTTGGCGGCGGTGCGCCGCGCGGCCGGTACGGCGGCCGTGACGATCGCCCCGATCGCGGGGACCGCCGCCGTCGCTGTCAGCAGGGGAAAGGACATCGGTATCAGACCGCCCTCATCAGCAGGGTCGCGGCGACGAGGAGTGCCGCACCGCCGAACATCGAGACCGCGTACGACCGCGCGAAGCCGTTCTGGAGCTTGCGCAGCCGTCCGGAGAGGCCGCCGACCGAGGCCGCCGTGCCGTTGACGACGCCGTCGACCAGGGTGTGGTCGACGTAC
Source organism: Streptomyces sp. NPDC048002 (assembly GCF_040653275.1). Taxonomy (NCBI): domain Bacteria; kingdom Bacillati; phylum Actinomycetota; class Actinomycetes; order Kitasatosporales; family Streptomycetaceae; genus Streptomyces; species Streptomyces sp. NPDC048002. Next base: position 29,473 of record NZ_JBEZNL010000045.1, read on the forward strand.
ACCAGGGAGCGCGTGAGGTGTTCGCCGCCGCGGACCAGGACGACGTGGTTGAAGTCGTCCTGGAGCAGGTCGCGGCGGGCGGCCCGGGTGAGCAGCGAGCCGCGCGGGGCGACGACCGGCACCGGGCGGCGCCCGTACTGGAACCAGGCCACCGTCACTCCGATGACGAGCACCACCACGGTGGACAGGGTCACCGTCAGCGCGCTGATCGGCGGGTTTCCGTGGGCGTGGCCGGTGATGGGCTCCAGCCAGTGAACGAAGCGGTCACCGATGCTGAACAGGCCGCCCAGGAAGACCGATCCGAAGGCCAGCACGATCATCGGGACCGTCATGGAGCTGGGCGACTCGTGCGGGTGCGGCTCGTGGCCGTGCTCGTCGGGCTGCCAGCGCTTCTCGCCGAAGAAGGTCATCAGCATCACGCGCGTCATGTAGTACGCGGTGATCGCCGCGCCCAGCAGGGCGCAGCCACCGAGGATCCAGCCCTCGGTGCCGCCCTTGGCGAACGCCGCCTCGATGATCTTGTCCTTGGAGAAGAAGCCGGACAGGCCCGGGAAGCCGATGATGGCCAGGTAGCCGAGGCCGAAGGTGATGAAGGTGATCGGCATGTACTTGCGCAGGCCGCCGTACTTGCGCATGTCGACCTCGTCGTTCATGCCGTGCATGACCGAGCCCGCGCCGAGGAACAGCCCGGCCTTGAAGAAGCCGTGCGTCACCAGGTGCATGATCGCGAAGACGTAGCCGATCGGGCCGAGACCCGCGGCGAGGACCATGTAGCCGATCTGCGACATGGTCGAGCCGGCCAGCGCCTTCTTGATGTCGTCCTTCGCGCAACCGACGATCGCACCGAACAGGAGCGTGACGGCGCCGACGATGGTGACGACGAGTTGCGCGTCCGGGGCGGCGTTGAAGATCGCGCCGGAGCGGACGATCAGGTACACGCCCGCGGTCACCATGGTCGCGGCGTGGATCAGGGCCGAGACCGGGGTCGGGCCCTCCATCGCGTCCCCGAGCCAGGACTGGAGCGGCACCTGGGCCGACTTGCCGCAGGCGGCGAGGAGCAGCATCAGGCCGATGGCGGTCAGCGTGCCCTCGGAGGTCTCACCGACCAGGCCGGGCTCCTCCAGGGTGCCGAGCACCGGACCGAAGGCGAAGGTCCCGAAGGTCGCGAACATGATCATGATGGCGATCGACAGACCCATGTCGCCGACGCGGTTGACCAGGAACGCCTTCTTCGCGGCCGTCGCGGCGCTGGGCTTGTGCTGCCAGAAGCCGATCAGCAGGTAGGAGGCGAGACCGACGCCTTCCCAGCCGACGTACAGCAGCAGGTAGTTGTCGGCGAGGACCAGCAGCAGCATCGCCGCGAGGAACAGGTTCAGGTAGCCGAAGAAGCGGCGGCGCCGCTCGTCGTGCTCCATGTACCCGATGGAGTAGATGTGGATCAGGGATCCGACACCGGTGATCAGCAGGACGAACGTCATCGACAGCTGGTCCAGGCGGAAGGCGATGTCCGCCTGGAAGCCCTCGACCGGGATCCAGCTGAACAGGTGCTGCGTCAGCGTCCGGTCCTCGGCGCCCTTGCCGAGCAGGTCGAAGAAGAGGACCGCGCCGAACACGAAGGACAGGGACGCCAGCAGCGTGCCGATCCAGTGCCCGACGGCGTCCAGGCGCCGGCCACCGCACAGCAGGACCGCCGCTCCGAGCAGAGGCGCCGCGATGAGCAGCGCAATCAGGTTCTCCACGATTCAGCGACCCCTTACAGCTTCATCAGGCTGGCGTCGTCGACCGAGGCCGAGTGGCGGGAACGGAACAGCGACACGATGATCGCGAGCCCGACCACGACCTCCGCGGCGGCCACGACCATCGTGAAGAAGGCGATGATCTGGCCGTCTAGATTGCCGTGCATGCGGGAGAAGGCCACGAGCGAGAGGTTGCAGGCGTTGAGCATCAGCTCGACGCACATGAACACGACGATCGCGTTGCGCCGGATCAGTACGCCGGTGGCGCCGATCGTGAACAACAGGGCCGCGAGATAGATGTAGTTGACGGGGTTCACTTCGACGCCTCCTCGGCCCGCTTGAGGTTCGCCGGCTCCGCCTCGGTCCGCTCCAGGCGCTCCTCGGCACGCTGCTCCAGGGCCTTGAGGTCGTCCAGCGCCTCGGTGGACACGTCCCGGATCTGGCCGCGCTCGCGCAGCGTCTTGCTGACGGTCAGCTCGGAGGGGGTGCCGTCGGGCAGCAGGCCCGCGATGTCCACGGCGTTGTGCCGCGCGTACACACCGGGCGCCGGCAGCGGCGGCACGTGCTTGCCCTCGCGCACCCGCTGTTCGGCCAGCTCGCGCTGGGTCATGGCGCGCTCGGTGCGCTCCCGGTGGGTGAGCAGCATGGCGCCGACGGTGGCCGTGATCAGCAGGGCGCCGGTGATCTCGAAGGCGAAGACGTACTTGGTGAAGATGAGGGTCGCGAGACCCTCCACGTTGCCGTTCGCGTTCGCCTGGGCGAGGCCGTTGAACTCGGTCAGGGCGGCGTTGCCGATCCCGGCGAACAGCAGGATGCCGAAGCCGAGACCGCACAGCAGGGCCAGCCAGCGCTGGCCCTTGATGGTCTCCTTCAGGGAGTCCGCCGCGGTCACGCCGACCAGCATCACCACGAAGAGGAACAGCATCATGATCGCGCCGGTGTACACGATGATCTGCACCACGCCCAGGAAGTAGGCGCCGTTGGCGAGGTAGAACACCGCAAGGATGATCATGGTTCCGGCCAGGCAGAGCGCGCTGTGCACGGCCTTCTTCATGAAGACGGTGCACAGGGCGCCGATCACCGCGACCGTGCCGAGCACCCAGAACTGGAACGCCTCGCCGGTGGAGGTGGAGTAGGCGGCGAGCTGCGCGCTCATGCGTCCACCTCCCGGTCCTCGGTGGCGTCCGCGCGGCCCGCCGGCGAGGGCTCCTCGCCCTTGGAGACGGCGACCTGGACCTCCGTACCGGGCGCGGCCTCCGTCACCAGGCCCCGGTAGTAGTCCTGTTCGTCGGTGCCGGGGTAGATCGCGTGCGGGGAGTCCACCATGCCGTCCTCAAGACCGGCGAGCAGCTGCTCCTTGGTGTAGATGAGGTTGGCGCGGCTGGAGTCGGCGAGCTCGAACTCGTTGGTCATCGTCAGCGCGCGCGTGGGGCACGCCTCGATGCACAGTCCGCACAGGATGCAGCGGGCGTAGTTGATCTGGTAGACCCGGCCGTACCGCTCGCCCGGCGAGTAGCGCTCCTCGTCGGTGTTGTCGGCGCCCTCGACGTAGATCGCGTCGGCGGGACAGGCCCAGGCGCACAGCTCGCAGCCGACGCACTTCTCCAGGCCGTCCGGATGGCGGTTGAGCTGGTGCCGTCCGTGGAACCGGGGAGCGGTTGTCTTCTGCTGCTCCGGGTACTGCTCGGTCAGCCGCTTCTTGAACATGGCCTTGAAGGTCACGCCGAAGCCGGCCACCGGGTTCTGGAAGCCGGACTGCGACTGCCCGGTCTCCTGGGGCTCCTCAGCCATCGGACGCCTCCTTTCCATCCAGAGATTCGTCGTCACTCTGAGTATTGATCCCGCCACTGACAATCAGCTCCCGCTCCCGGCGCGAACGGCGTCGCGGCACGGGCGGCAACTCCTGTCCGGGCAGCGGCGGCACGGGGAATCCGCCTGCCATCGGGTCGAATCCGGCGGCCGGACCGGTCTCCTGCTCGTCCTTGGGCTTGCCGCGGAACATGTCCGCGACGAAGGAGAGCAGCAGGAGCACCAGGACGCCGCCGCCGACGTAGAGGGCGATGTCGGCGAAGTCGTAGTTCTCGTTGCGCAGGGTCCGCACGGTCGCGACGAGCATCAGCCAGGCCACGGAGACCGGGATGAGGACCTTCCAGCCGAGCTTCATCAGCTGGTCGTAGCGGACCCGCGGGAGCGTGCCGCGCAGCCAGATGAAGAAGAACAGCAGCAGCTGCACCTTGATCACGAACCAGAGCATCGGCCACCAGCCGTGGTTCGCGCCCTCCCAGAAGGTGGAGACCGGCCAGGGGGCCCGCCAGCCGCCGAGGAAGAGCGTCACCGACACCGCGGAGACCGTCACCATGTTCACGTACTCGGCGAGCATGAACAGCGCGAACTTGATCGACGAGTACTCGGTGTTGAAGCCGCCGACCAGGTCGCCCTCGGACTCCGGCATGTCGAAGGGGGCGCGGTTGGTCTCACCGACCATCGTGATGACGTAGATGATGAACGAGACCGGCAGCAGCACCACGTACCAGCGGTCCGCCTGCGCCTCGACGATCGTGGACGTCGACATCGACCCCGAGTAGAGGAAGACGGAGGCGAAGGCGGCGCCCATCGCGATCTCGTAGGAGATCATCTGCGCGCAGGAGCGCAGGCCGCCGAGGAGCGGGTAGGTGGATCCGGAGCTCCAGCCGGCGAGGACCATGCCGTAGATGCCGACCGAGGCGACCGCGAGGACGTAGAGCATCGCGATCGGCAGGTCGGTGAGCTGCATCGTGGTGCGCTGGCCGAAGATCGACACCTCGTTGCCCGCGGGCCCGAAGGGGATCACCGCGATGGCCATGAAGGCGGGGATCGCGGCGACGATCGGCGCGAGGACGTAGACCACCTTGTCCGCGCGCTTGACGATGACGTCTTCCTTCAGCATCAGCTTGACGCCGTCGGCGAGCGACTGGAGCATCCCCCAGGGGCCGTGCCGGTTGGGGCCGACGCGCAGCTGCATCCAGGCGACGACCTTGCGCTCCCAGACGATGGAGAACAGCACGGTCACCATCAGGAAGGCGAAGCAGAAGACGGCCTTGACGGCCACCAGCCACCAGGGGTCGGTGCCGAACAGGGAGAGGTCCTCAGCGGCGAGGTACGGGCTCATGCCTCCACCTCCTTGGGGGCCCGGGCCGACGGGGTCGACGGGCCGATACGGACGAGGGAGCCGGGCCGCGCCCCGGTGTCGGAGGCGACACCGCCACCGGTGGAGTTCAGCGGGAGCCAGACCACCCGGTCGGGCATCGCGGTGATCCGCAGCGGGAGTTCGACCGTCCCGGCGATGCCGGTGACGGCCAGGACGTCGCCGTCCTTCACGCCCGCCTCGGCGGCCGTCGCGGCCGACACGCGCGCGTGGGCCGCGTGCCGGGTCCCGGCGAGCGCCTCGTCGCCGTCCTGGAGGCGGCCCTGGTCGAGCAGGAGCCGGTGCCCGGCCAGTACGGCCTCCCCGGCGGCCGGCCGCGGCAACTGCACCGCAGGCTCCACGGGTTCACCGGCCTTCGGACCGTCCCAGGCGCCCAGCCGGTCCAGCTCCGCGCGCGTGGTGCGTACGTCCGGCAGACCGAGGTGGACGTCCATGGCGTCGGCCAGCATCTGAAGGACCCGGCCGTCGGTCGGGGGCAGCGGGCGGGTCATCTGCTCCGGCTTGAGCGCGGCCTCGAAGAAGCGCACCCTGCCCTCCCAGTTCAGGAAGGTACCGGTCTTCTCGACGACGGCCGCCACGGGCAGCACCACGTCGGCCAGTTCGGTGACCTCGCTCGGCCGCAGCTCCAGCGAGACCAGGAACCCGGCCTCGGTGAACGCCTCACGCGCGCGTGCCGGATCCGGCAGGTCGGCGATCTCGACGCCCGCCACCAGCAGGGCCTGGAGTTCGCCGGCGGCGGCGGCCTCCACGATCTGCCCGGTGTCGCGGCCGTAGCGGTGCGGGAGTTCGGCCACCCGCCAGACCTCGGCGACCTCCTCCCGCGCGCGCGGGTCGGTCGCCGGGCGGCCGCCGGGAAGCAGCGACGGCAGCGCGCCCGCCTCGACGGCTCCGCGCTCACCGGCCCGGCGCGGAACCCAGACCAGCTGGGCGCCGGTCGCCGACGCGGCCCGTACCGCGGCGGTCAGTCCGCCCACCACACCGGCCAGCCGCTCACCGACGACGATCACCGCGCCCTCGGCGCGCAGCGCCTCGGCGGCCCGGGTGCCGTCCTCGTCGAGGCCGACGCCGCTCGCCAGCGCGTCCAGCCACTCGGTCTCGGTGCCCGGAGCGGCCGGCAGCAGCGTGCCGCCCGCCTTCTCCAGGCCGCGCGTGGCGTGGGTGGCGAGCGAGAAGACCTTCTGGCCGTGCTGACGCCACGCCTTGCGCAGCTTCAGGAAGATCCCGGGGGCCTCCTCCTCGGCCTCGAACCCGGCCAACAGCACCGCGGGCGCCTTCTCCAGCGCGGTGTACGTGACGCCCTTGCCGTCGAGGTCCCGGCCGCGTCCGGCGACCCGGGCGGCGAGGAAGTCTGCCTCCTCGCCGCTGTGCACGCGCGCGCGGAAGTCGATGTCGTTGGAGTCGAGCGCCACGCGTGCGAACTTGCTGTACGCGTACGCGTCCTCGATGGTCAGCCGGCCGCCGGTCAGGACGCCGGCCCGGCCGCGCGAGGCGAGCAGTCCCTGGGCGGCGATCTGGAGCGCCTCCGGCCAGGAGGCCGGCACCAGCTCACCCTCGGGATTGCGGACCAGGGGGGTCTGCAACCGGTCGCGCTGCTGCGCGTACCGGAAGGCGAACCGGCCCTTGTCGCAGATCCACTCCTCGTTGACCTCGGGGTCGTTCGCGGCGAGCTTGCGCATGACCTTGCCGCGGCGGTGGTCGGTACGCGTGGCGCAGCCGCCCGAGCAGTGCTCACACACGCTGGGCGTGGAGACCAGGTCGAAGGGGCGGGAGCGGAACCGGTAGGCGGCCGAGGTGAGCGCGCCCACGGGGCAGATCTGGATCGTGTTGCCGGAGAAGTACGACTCGAAGGGGTCGCCCTCGCCGGTGCCGACCTGCTGGAGCGCGCCCCGCTCGACCAGCTCGATCATCGGGTCGCCGGCGATCTGGTTGGAGAAGCGGGTGCAGCGGGCGCACAGCACGCACCGCTCGCGGTCGAGGAGCACCTGGGTGGAGATCGGGACCGGCTTCTCGTACGTCCGCTTGCGGCCCTCGAAGCGGGACTCGGCCTGGCCGTGCGACATGGCCTGGTTCTGCAGCGGGCACTCGCCGCCCTTGTCGCAGACCGGGCAGTCCAGCGGGTGGTTGATGAGGAGCAGCTCCATCACACCGTGCTGGGCCTTCTCGGCGACCGGCGAGGTGAGGTGGGTCTTCACCACCATGCCGTCGGTGCAGGTGATGGTGCAGGACGCCATCGGCTTGCGCTGGCCCTCGACCTCGACGATGCACTGGCGGCAGGCGCCGGCCGGGTCGAGGAGCGGGTGGTCGCAGAAGCGGGGGATCTCGATGCCGAGCTGTTCCGCGGCCCGGATGACCAGGGTGCCCTTGGGCACGCTGATCTCGGCGCCGTCGATGGTCAGCGAGACGAGATCCTCCGGCGGGACCGCCGCCTCGCCGCCCCCGGAGGGAGCGCTGGTGGTCACCGTCATGCGTTCACCTCCGTGTGCTGGTCCGCCCAGGCGGTCGACTTGGCGGGGTCGAAGGGGCAGCCGCGGCCCGTGATGTGCTGCTCGTACTCCTCACGGAAGTACTTGAGCGAGGAGAAGATCGGCGAGGCGGCACCGTCGCCGAGGGCGCAGAAGGACTTGCCGTTGATGTTGTCGGCGATGTCGTTCAGCTTGTCGAGGTCGCTCATCACGCCCTTGCCGGCCTCGATGTCGCGCAGCAACTGCACGAGCCAGTACGTGCCTTCACGGCAGGGTGTGCACTTGCCGCAGGACTCGTGGGCGTAGAACTCGGTCCAGCGGGTGACGGCGCGCACGACGCAGGTCGTCTCGTCGAAGCACTGGAGTGCCTTCGTGCCGAGCATCGAACCGGCGGCGCCGACGCCCTCGTAGTCGAGGGGGACGTCGAGGTGCTCGTCGGTGAACATCGGCGTCGAGGAGCCGCCCGGCGTCCAGAACTTCAGCCGGTGGCCGGGGCGCATTCCGCCGCTCATCTCCAGCAGTTGGCGCAGGGTGATGCCGAGCGGCGCCTCGTACTGGCCGGGGCTCGCGACATGGCCGCTGAGCGAGTAGAGCGTGAAGCCCGGGGACTTCTCGCTGCCCATCGACCTGAACCAGTCTTTTCCTTTGTGCAGGATCGCGGGAACCGACGCGATCGACTCGACGTTATTCACCACAGTCGGGCACGCATAGAGGCCCGCGACGGCAGGGAAAGGGGGACGGAGCCGCGGTTGGCCACGGCGGCCTTCGAGCGAGTCGAGCAGTGCGGTCTCCTCACCGCAGATGTACGCCCCCGCGCCGGCGTGCACGGTGATGTCGAGATCGAGGCCGCTGCCCAGGATGTTCTGTCCGAGGTAGCCGGCCTCGTAGGCCTCGCTCACGGCCGAGTGCAACCGCCGCAGCACGGGGACGACTTCACCACGCAGATAGATGAAGGCATGCGAAGACCTGATGGCGTAACACGCGATGATCATGCCCTCGATGAGGCTGTGCGGGTTCGCGAAGAGAAGCGGGATGTCCTTGCAGGTTCCCGGTTCCGATTCGTCGGCGTTGACAACTAGATAGTGCGGCTTTCCGTCTCCCTGCGGAATGAACTGCCATTTCATTCCGGTGGGGAATCCCGCGCCGCCCCGGCCGCGCAGACCGGATTCCTTCACATAGGCGATGAGGTCGTCCGGCGACATGGCGAGCGCCTTGCGGAGTCCCTCGTATCCGTCGTGCCGCCGGTAGACGTCCAGCGACCAGGACCTGTCCTCGTCCCAGAAGGCCGACAGCACGGGTGCCAGCAGCTTCTCGGGGCTGGTGTCTTTCAGCTCGGGTGCCAAGGTCATCACTCCCCCTCCTCGGCGGCGGGCCCGGCCGGGTGGGCCGGGTCGGAGGCCGATGTGTCCTGCGGCGCGTCGTGCGAGCTGAGGTGCTCGGCCGCCGACTGCTCGCGCGCGGCCCTGTCCTGCGACTCCTGGTGGGGTCCGCCGTCGCGCGGGTGGACCACCCGGGCAGGGGCCGCCTCCCCCTTGGCCAGCTTCAGGCCGACCAGCGAGGCGGGTCCGGCGCTTCCGCCGGCCTCGACCGCGCCCTCCCGCTGGTCGGGGAAGCCCGCCAGGATCCGGGCGGTCTCCTTGAAGGTGCACATCGGCGCCCCGCGGGTCGGGGAGACCGGCTCGCCCGTGCGCAGGTCGTCCACCAGGCGCTTGGCGCTCTGCACGGTCTGGTTGTCGAAGAACTCCCAGTTGACCATCACGACCGGTGCGAAGTCGCAGGCCGCGTTGCACTCGATGTGCTCCAGCGTGACCTTGCCGTCCTCGGTGGTCCCGCCGTTGCCGACGCCGAGGTGCTCCTGGAGCGCCTCGAAGATCGCGTCACCGCCCATCACCGCGCACAGGGTGTTGGTGCACACCCCGACCTGGTAGTCGCCGCTGGGGCCGCGCCGGTACATGGTGTAGAAGGTGGCGACCGCGGTGACCTCGGCCGTGGTCAGGTCCAGCATGTCCGCGCAGAACCGCATCCCGGTGCGGGTGACATGCCCTTCCTCGGACTGCACCAGGTGCAGCAGCGGCAGAAGCGCGGACCGGGAGTCGGGGTAGCGGGCGATGACCTCGCGCGCGTCCCGCTCCAGGCGGGCCCGGACGTCGTCCGGGTAGGCGGGCGCGGGCAGTTGGGGCATGCCCAGGCTGACGCCCTGCTCAGAACTTGTGGTCACCGGTCGACGCCTCCCATCACGGGGTCGATGGACGCGACGGCGACGATGACGTCGGCGACCTGGCCGCCCTCGCACATCGCCGCCATGGCCTGAAGGTTGGTGAAGGACGGGTCGCGGAAGTGGACCCGGTAGGGGCGGGTGCCGCCGTCGGACACGGCGTGCACCCCGAGTTCGCCCTTGGGGGACTCGACGGCCGCGTACGCCTGTCCCGGCGGTACGCGGAAGCCCTCGGTGACCAGCTTGAAGTGGTGGATCAGGGCCTCCATGGAGGTGCCCATGATCTTCTTGATGTGGTCGAGGGAGTTGCCGAGGCCGTCCGGGCCGAGCGCGAGCTGGGCGGGCCAGGCGATCTTCTTGTCGGCGACCATGACCGGTCCGGGCTGGAGCCGGTCCAGGCACTGCTCGACGATCCTGAGGGACTGGCGCATCTCTTCCAGGCGGATCAGGAAGCGCCCGTAGGAGTCGCAGGTGTCGGCGGTCGGGACCTCGAAGTCGAAGGTCTCGTAGCCGCAGTACGGCTGGGTCTTGCGCAGGTCGTGCGGGAGGCCGGTGGAGCGCAGGATCGGGCCGGTGGCGCCGAGGGCCATGCAGCCGGCCAGGTCGAGGTAGCCGACGTCCTGCATACGGGCCTTGAAGATGGGGTTCCCGGTGGCGAGCTTGTCGTACTCCGGGAGGTTCTTCTGCATCTTCTTCACGAACGCGCGGATCTGGTCCACCGCGCCGGGCGGCAGGTCCTGGGCGAGTCCGCCGGGCCGGATGTACGCGTGGTTCATCCTGAGGCCCGTGATGAGCTCGTAGATGTCGAGAATCATTTCACGATCACGGAATCCGTAGATCATGATCGTGGTGGCGCCGAGTTCCATACCGCCGGTGGCGATGCACACCAGGTGGGAGGAGAGGCGGTTCAGCTCCATCAGCAGCACCCGGATGAGGGTGGCGCGGTCGGGAACCTGGTCCTCGACGCCGAGGAGCTTCTCGACGGCGAGACAGTAGGCGGTCTCGTTGAAGAAGGACGTCAGGTAGTCCATGCGCGTCACGAACGTGGTGCCCTGCGTCCACGTGCGGAACTCGAGGTTCTTCTCGATGCCGGTGTGCAGGTAGCCGATGCCGCAGCGGGCCTCGGTGACCGTCTCGCCCTCGATCTCCAGGATCAGGCGGAGCACTCCGTGGGTGGACGGGTGCTGGGGACCCATGTTGACGACGATGCGCTCGTCGTCGGCGCGGGCCGCCGACTGGACGACCTCGTCCCAGTCGCCACCGGTGACCGTATATACGGTGCCCTCGGTGGTCTCGCGCCCGGTGGCGTGCTGCGTGCTCATGAGTACGACCTCCGCTGGTCCGGAGCCGGGATCTGGGCGCCCTTGTACTCGACGGGGATGCCGCCGAGGGGGTAGTCCTTGCGCTGCGGGTGGCCCTGCCAGTCGTCCGGCATCATGATCCGCGTCAGGGCGGGGTGGCCCTCGAAGACGATGCCGAAGAAATCCCAGGTCTCCCGCTCGTGCCAGTCGTTCGTGGGGTACACGGAGACGAGCGAGGGGATGCGGCGGTCGCCGTCGGGGGCGCTGACCTCCAGGCGGATCAACCGGTTGTGGGTGATCGAGCGCAGGTGGTAGACGGCGTGCAGCTCGCGGCCCTTGTCGTTCGGGTAGTGCACGCCGCTGACGCCGGTGCACAGTTCGAAGCGCAGGGCCGGGTCGTCGCGCAGGGTGCGGGCGACGCGCAGCAGGTGCTCGCGCTCGATGTGGAAGGTCAGCTCGTCGCGGTCGACGACCGTCTTCTCGATGGCGTTCTCGGGCAGCAGTCCCTGCTCCTCCAGCGCGCCCTCCAGCTCGTCGGCGACCTCGTCGAACCAGCCGCCGTAGGGGCGGTTGGCCGGTCCCGGGAGCCGGACGGAGCGGACCAGGCCGCCGTAGCCGGAGGTGTCGCCGCCGTTGTTGGCGCCGAACATGCCGCGCTGGACGCGGATCTCCTCGCCGCCCTCGCCCCGCTGGCCGGGGAGGTTGTCGGAGCCGAGGTCCTTCTCGGGGTTCACCCCGTTGCCGGCGTCGCTCATCGCAGCAGCCCCTTCATCTCGATCGTGGGGAGTGCCTTGAGCGCGGCCTCCTCGGCCTCACGGGCCGCTTCCTCGGCGTTGACGCCGAGCTTGGAGGTCTGGATCTTCTGGTGGAGCTTGAGGATCGCGTCCATCAGCATCTCGGGCCGGGGCGGACAGCCGGGCAGGTAGATGTCGACCGGGACGATGTGGTCGACGCCCTGGACGATGGCGTAGTTGTTGAACATGCCGCCCGAGGAGGCGCAGACCCCCATGGAGATCACCCACTTGGGGTTCGGCATCTGGTCATAGACCTGCCGCAGCACCGGCGCCATCTTCTGGCTGACCCGGCCGGCGACGATCATGAGGTCCGCCTGCCGCGGTGAGCCGCGGAAGACCTCCATGCCGAAGCGCGCCAGGTCGTAGCGGCCGGCGCCGGTGGTCATCATCTCGATGGCACAGCAGGCGAGGCCGAAGGTGGCGGGGAAGACGGACGCCTTGCGCACCCAGCCCGCGGCCTGCTCGACGGTGGTCAGCAGGAAGCCGCTCGGCAGTTTTTCTTCGAGTCCCATGAGTTAAAGGCCCCTCAGTCCCATTCCAGGCCGCCGCGCCGCCATACGTACGCGTACGCGACGAAGACGGTGAGCACGAAGAGCAGCATCTCCACGAGCCCGAAAATCCCCAGGGCGTCGAAGGTGACGGCCCAGGGGTAGAGGAAGACGATCTCGATGTCGAAGACGATGAAGAGCATCGCCGTCAGGTAGTACTTGATGGGGAAGCGCCCGCCGCCGGCCGGCGTGGGGGTCGGCTCGATACCGCACTCGTACGCATCGAGCTTGGCCCGGTTGTACCGCTTCGGACCGATCAGCGTGGCCATGACCACGGAGAAGATCGCAAAGCCTGCCCCGAGGGCTCCCAGTACGAGGATGGGCGCATACGCGTTCACCGCTCCTCGCTCCTCTCAGTCGGCACTGACTGCTGGCGGTTGCATCGGGCCCGTCACTCGCGTCTCTCCAGTCACTCGAACCCCGCCCGTCCCGGCGAAGATCGAGAACATGTGAAGCAGGTCACAAGCCCAACTGCCTCGCATCCTATGCCCGCCGCTCTGTGATCTGCGACACGGGGTATTGCACAAGCTTTGTGATCTCCACCACCTGACGAAGGATCATGAAGTCGGATGAGTGGTGATCTTCGTACGCGAGGCATCCAAGTGATCACCTGAGGTGACATTTCCGCTCGTCGGCGCAGTTCGCGAGGGGCGTCTCAATATCAAGAGACTTCCTCTGCATGCAAATTGGTGATGGACGCGGCGCCTTGATAGTGGACCGCGTTCACACATCAGAGGGAGGGGTGGTGCGAGGTGTGGACGTGTGCGCGCGTTCACGAGCGGAGCGGGCCGTGCCGCATGCGCGGGACGCGACGGCAGCCGTAACCGTTGCGTGACCTCCGCCACATCCATGAGAGGCACGTGAGAAGCGGGCTTGGCCACCCGGTTCAACCAGTGGTAGGCGCGGGGCAATTCGGGCGAACCGACGAAAGGGCGTGATCAAGGGCGGGATGGGCCTGGTCCGCAATGTCCGTTACGGCGTCAATAAAGAGCGACACACCCGGGATTCACCACGCCGATTGAACAACTGTGGCGCAGCACACGTTTCTTGTAGGTATGGAGGAGCCCCTGGTACCCGTTGTTCTCATGTCCCACACCGCTCACATACGAAGCCACCGGAAACCCCGCCGCACGGGGTCGACGACCCTGGCCATGCGCGCCGGAGTCGCCGGTGGCGTCCTCAGCATGGCAGCGGCGGGCGCGTCGGCCACGGCGAGCGCCGCCGAGCCGGTCACGCAGACCCTCGAACTGCCCACCCTGACGGCCGACCTGGCCGCTCAGGTCGCGGAGTCCGCGGACGCCACCCAGCAGGCCGCGGCCGGCTGGGAGCTGCAGGCGGAGCGCGACGCCGCCGCGGCGGCTGCCGCCAAGGAGGCCAAGGCGGACCTCGCCGTGGCCAAGGAGAAGGCGGAGGCCAAGAAGAAGGCCGCCGAGGCCGCTCGCAAGGCCGCTGCCGAGCGCGCCGAGCGCAGCGCGGAGCGGGCCACCCTGACCGCCGACACGACCGTCGCGACGTCCGCTCCCGCGAGCGGCAGCGTCGGCACGGTCATCGCCTTCCTCAAGGCGCAGTTGGGCGACGCCTACGTCATGGGCGCCACCGGCCCCAACGCGTGGGACTGTTCCTCGCTGGTCCAGGCCGCCTTCAAGCAGGTCGGCGTGGACCTCCCCCGTGTCTCCCAGGACCAGTCCATGGCGGGCACGGACGTCTCCCTGTCGAACCTTCAGGTCGGCGACATCCTGTACTGGGGCGGCAAGGGCTCGGCGTACCACGTGGGCGTCTACATCGGCGACGGCCAGTACCTGGACGCCGCCAACCCGTCCAAGGGCGTGGTCATTCAGGACCTTTCCGGCTATCCCGCCTCGGGCGCGGTGCGCGTACTCTGACGCACGGCCCATATGGGGCACAGCAGTACGGATGGGGCCGCAGCCGCTCGGGGGCAGCGGCCCCTTCCGGCGTTCCGCGCGCGGGAGCGCAAGAAAGACGGCGGCCCGACGGACGAGGTGTTCGCCCGCCGGGACGCCAACATTCGGGCGCTGAGCGGCTGATCAGGCCTTGGGGGCCACCTTGCTCAGGCCGTTGATGACCCGGTCCATCGCATCGCCGCCCGTGGGGTCGGTGAGGTTGGCGAGGAGCTTCAGGGTGAACTTCATCAGCATCGGGTGGGTCAGGCCGCGCTGGGCCGCGATCTTCATGACCTTCGGGTTGCCGATGAGCTTCACGAAGGCGCGGCCGAGCGTGTAGTAGCCGCCGTAGGTGTCCTTGAGCACGCGCGGGTAGCGCTGGAGGGCCATCTCACGCCCGGCCGGCGTGGACCGCGCGTGCGCCTGGACGATGATGTCGGCGGCGATCTGGCCGGACTCCATGGCGTAGGCGATGCCCTCGCCGTTGAAGGGGTTCACCAGGCCGCCCGCGTCACCGACCAGCAGCAGGCCCTTGGTGTAGTGGGGCTGGCGGTTGAAGGCCATGGGGAGCGCGGCGCCGCGGATCGGGCCGGTCATGTGCTCGGGGGTGTAGCCCCACTCCTCCGGCATCGAGGCGCACCACGCCTTGAGGACCTCGCGCCAGTCCAGCTCCTTGAAGGAGTCGGAGGTGTTGAGGACGCCGAGGCCGACGTTGGAGGTGCCGTCGCCCATGCCGAAGATCCAGCCGTAGCCGGGCAGGAGACGGTCCTCGCCGGGGCCGCGGCGGTCCCACAGCTCCAGCCAGGACTCCAGGTAGTCGTCCTCGTGGCGCGGGGACTCGAAGTAGGTGCGGACGGCTACGCCCATGGGGCGGTCCTCGCGGCGGTGCAGGCCCATCGCGAGGGACAGCCGGGTGGAGTTGCCGTCGGCGGCGACCACGAGCGGCGCGCGGAAGGTGACCTCGCGCTTCTCCTCGCCGAGCTTGGCGTGGACGCCGGTGATACGGCCGGTGCGCTCGTCGACGATCGGGGCGCCGACGTTGCAGCGCTCGTAGAGGCGGGCGCCGGCCTTCTGGGCCTGGCGGGCGAGCTGCTCGTCGAAGTCGTCGCGCTTGCGCACCAGACCGTAGTCGGGGAAGGAGGCGAGGTCGGGCCAGTCGAGCTGGAGCCGGACACCGCCGCCGATGATCCGCAGGCCCTTGTTGCGCAGCCAGCCTGCCTCTTCGGAGATGTCGATGCCCATCGCGACCAGCTGCTTGACCGCGCGCGGCGTGAGGCCGTCGCCGCAGACCTTCTCCCGTGGGAACTCGGTCTTCTCCAGCAGGAGCACGTCGAGCCCGGCCTTGGCCAGGTGGTACGCGGTCGTGGAGCCGGCTGGCCCCGCGCCCACGACGATCACATCGGCGGAGTTGTCGGAGAGGAGGGGCTCGGTCACGGCGGGATCTCCCCAAGTTCGAAATCTGCGTGCCGACCGGCACTGGACATGGGCAGTCTATTCAGCAGCAGTGATCACCCGGCTGAAGGGCTGCCCCCGTGAACCGTGCTCTGCCCGTAGTACGACTGCGTGTTCCCACCGACGAGGACGCCGTGGCCTGGCACCGGCTCTTCGACGACCCGGACGTCATGGAGTTCCACGGCGGCCGGTCCGCGGGTCTGTCCGTCTACGAGGAGCTCACGGCCCGGCAGCGGCGGCACGACGCCGAGCGCGGCTTCTGCCTGTGGTCCGTGCTGGACGGGTCCGGGGAGGCCATCGGGTTCACCGGCGCGCAGCCCTGGGAGCGGGACTGGGGCCCTCGGGGCGAGATCGAGATCGGCTGGCGGCTGGCGCGGCCGCACTGGGGCCGGGGCTACGTCACCGCCGCGGCCCACGAGACCCTGGACAGGGTGCGGGCGGCGGGCGTGGAGAGCGTGGTGGCCATGGTCGACGCCGGCAACGAGCGCTCGATAGCGGTGACCCGGCGTCTGGGCATGCGGCTGGCCGAGGTGTTCACGATTCCGGCGAGCGGGCGACCGGGCCACTGCTACCGGCTGGACCTGACAAGCGGAACCGCCTGACTCGGATGTACTACGTACAGTAACCGACTGTCACAGAAAGACACTTGACGCTTCCATGCGATACCCGGCGGGGGTTACCCTGCCGGTATCGCTGGGGGTGACGTCTGTGTACAAACCGCCCAATACGCCTGAGGTGCGCGTACCTCGGCTCGTCGGCCTGATGGCCGTGGACGCGCGCAGGTCGGCCGAGGCACGCGGTGTGCTGCTCGGCTCGCCCGACCGGCCGGACCTGCGGCTCGCCGTCGTGGACTACGTCGTACGGCAGTACCCGGCGCCCGGCGTCGAGGTGCCGCGCGGGGCCGTGGTCACCGTGTGGTTCGACTTCGGCGAGGGTGAGGGCGGCGGAGGCTCCTCGGTGCGCGAGCCGCGGTCGCCGGGGCCGCCGGGCGACGGACTCCGCCGGGAACTGGACGAGCCGCGCGGGCATTCCTACGCCGCGGCGGCCGGATTCGGCTGAGCACGCAGCGCACCGCCCCGGCCCACGTGCCTCGAAGCCCCGGCCCGCGCGACTGGCCTCGAAACCCCGCCCCGGCCGGTTCGGCTCAGCTCTCCTTGAAGCCGCGGTGCAGGGCGACGATCCCGCCGCTCAGGTTCCGCCAGGCGACCTTCGACCAGCCGGCCTTCCCCAGGCGCTCGGCGAGGGCGGGCTGGTCGGGCCAGGCACGGATGGACTCCGCGAGGTAGACGTACGCCTCGGGGTTGGAGGAGACCGCGCGGGCGACCGGCGGCAGCGCGCGCATCAGGTACTCGGTGTAGACGGTCCGGAACGGCGCCCACGTCGGGTGCGAGAACTCGCAGATCACCACCCGCCCGCCGGGCCGGGTCACCCGGTACAGCTCGCGCAGCGCGGCGTCGGTGTCCTGGACGTTGCGCAGCCCGAAGGAGATCGTGACGGCGTCGAAGGTGTCGTCGCGGAACGGCAGCTTCGTGGCGTCGCCCGCCGTCAGCGGCAGCCAGGGGTGCTTGCGCTTGCCGACCCGGAGCATGCCGAGCGAGAAGTCGCAGGGCACGACGTAGGCGCCGGTGCGGGCGAAGGGCAGCGAGGAGGTCGCCGTACCGGCCGCCAGGTCCAGGATCCGCTGCGCGGGGCGCGCGTCGACCGCTCTGGCGACCTCCTTGCGCCACACCCGGTCCTGGCCCAGCGACAGCACGTCGTTGGTCAGGTCGTACCGTTCCGCGACGTCGTCGAACATCGAGGCGACTTCGTGCGGCTGCTTGTTCAGGGAAGCGCGGGTCACGGGCCCATTCTTGCAGCCGCCCGCGCGCCCGCCTCGGACGGCCTCACGGTAGGAGACGCGGCTTCTTCCGCGCCGCCACGTCCTCCACCCAGCCGCACAGCAGCACGAACCCCGCGATCAGCACCCAGCCGACGCCGAACATGAACCACTGGCTCTCCAGCGGCAGGTGCGCCTCGAAGGCGGGCACCTTCCAGAACTGGTCGATCAGCGGCACGGCGAGGATGAGGGCGATCTCGTGCCAGAGGTAGATCGTCACGGCACGCGCGTTGAAGACCGTCACCAGCCGGTCCAGCCTCGGGTACCGGGTCAGACCCGCGAAGTCGATCCGCAGCCGCGCCTTCGCCCACATCAGCAGCATCACGAACCCGGCGGACCAGAAGGCCTGCGCGAGCGGGATCTCGTCCAGGTCGTAGGTGCCGTACTCGCCCTGGTGCGCGAAGGCGTACCAGCCGCCGTAGCCGAGCGCGGCCAGCGACAGCAGGACCACCACGGCCGGCTTCATCCGCTGGAGCACCCCGTCGCGGTGCGCGAAGCCGAGGATCCAGCAGAACAGGTACGTCGACAGGTCCCACAGTTCGGCGCCGAGGCGGTTGTCCGGCACCTGCCGGACGAAGCTCAGCACCAGGATCGGGGCGAGCGAAGCCAGCAGCGCGGGGACCGGGGCGAGCCGGAACACCTTCAGCAGCAGCGGGGACAGCAGCACGAACCAGAGGTACGTCCGCAGGTACCAGAGGATCTCGTAGGCCTGCATGCCCCACGGGTTGCCCGGCGGGTCGCCGAACGGGACGATCCAGAAGACGATCTGCCAGCCCGGCATCCAGCCGTGGATCAGCATCGCGACGACCACGAACAGGCCCCAGAACCAGAACGGCGGCAGCAGCCGGCGCAGTCGCCCGCGGATCACCTTGACCGCGGGCCGCTCCAGGGACTTGGCCATGAGGGTGCCGGCCAGACCGAACATGATGCCCATGGAGGGGAAGACCATCCCCGCCCAGGCCCACCCGAAGGTGTGGTAGGTCACGACCCTGACCAGGGCCACGGCTCGAAGGGTGTCGAAGTAGCGGTCCCGGGTGGCCGAGGTGGCGGCCGGGCGGGCCGCCACGTCCGTCACCTCCGCCGTCGCCACGCCACCGCGGCGGTGCGAGCCCACTCAGCTCACTCCCGTCGACGCGCCGACCTCGCCGGTGCGCTTCAGCTTCTGCCAGCGCAGCCGGCCGCCGGTCAGGGCCGTGATGGAGGAGTGGATGAGGACCAGGTACATCATCTGCCGGTAGGCCAGCTGCTGGAGCGGCATCATCAGCAGATAGCGGTACTGCTCGCGATCCAGGCGGAACGCGTACGCCGCGCAGACCAGTTGGACGCCCAGCACCGCGAGCCAGGCCAGCAGGGACGCCTTGAAGTCGATGAAGATCATCGAGTAGATCGTGAACACGTCGATCAGCGGGGCGAAGACCGGCGTGATGATCTGGAAGATCACGACGAGCGGCATCCCGACCCGGCCGAAGCGCCCCGAAGGCCCCTTGTCCGTCAGGGACTTGCGGTGCTTCCACAGCGCCTGCATGGTGCCGTAGGACCAGCGGTAGCGCTGCGACCACAGCTGCTTGAGCGAGCCCGGCGCCTCGGTCCAGGCGCGCGCGTGCTCCTGGTAGACGACCCGCCAGCCCGCGCGGTGCATGGCGATGGTGATGTCGGTGTCCTCGGCGAGGGTGTCCTCGCTCATGCCGCCGACCTCCAGCACCGCGTCCCGCCGGAACGCGCCGATCGCGCCCGGGATCGTGGGCATGCAGCGCAGCAGGTCGTACATGCGCCGGTCGAGGTTGAAGCCCATCACGTACTCGATGTGCTGCCAGGCGCCGATGACCGTGTTGCGGTTGCCGACCTTGGCGTTGCCCGCGACCGCGCCCACCTCGGGGTCGGCGAAGGGCTGCACGAGCTGGTGCACGGCGTCCGGTTCGAAGACCGTGTCGCCGTCCATCATCACGACGATGTCGTAGCTGGCGCTGCGCACGCCGTTGTTGAGGGCGGCGGGCTTGCCGGCGTTCTCCTGGCGGATGACGCGGACGTTGCGCATGCCGAGTTCCTCGGCGGCGGCGCGGGCGATCTCGGAGGTGCCGTCGCTCGATCCGTCGTCGACCACGATGATCTCGATCGGATGGGTGCTCTTCGCCAGCGACTGGAGGGTGTTGGCGATGCACTCCTTCTCGTTGTACGCGGGGACGATGACGGTGACCGGTTCGGTGACCGGTGGGCCCCAGCTGAATCTGCGTTTGTTGCGTTTGCGGTAGTGGCGGCGGGCGAGGATCAGCATCATCCCGAACCGGCCCATCACGGCCACGCCGACGACCATGAGACCGACCGAGAGCGCGGGCACGGTCCACTCGGCGACGGCTACCGCGGCGATCAGCGCCTTGCCCTCGTACAGGGTCGCGCCGGTGGCCTCACGGTGGGCGGCCAGCAGCTCCGAGGCCGTCCCGGAGGGGGCCGAGCCCGAAGGGGCCGAGCCCGACGGCCCCGAGCCCGAGCCCGAGCCCGCGGCACCGTCCTCGGCGGCACCGTCCTCGGCGGCACCGAGATCACCAGCACCCGCCGTGCCACCAGCACCCGCCGTGCCACCGGCACCCGCGCCGCCACCGCCGCCACCGCCGCCACCGCCGGCACCGCCGGCACCGCCGCCACCGCTGGCACCGCCGACGCCGCCTCCCGTGGCCTGCTGCTCCTGCATGACGCCGCTGATCGTGGTGAAGGTGTACCCCTTCGCCTTCATCTTCTCGATGTACTTCGGCAGCGCCTTGATCGTCTGCGACCGCTCGCCGCCCGCGTCGTGGAAGAGCACCGAGGCACCCTCGCCGTCACTCGGCGTGGCCCACTTGATGATCTTCGAGACGCCCGGCCGCTTCCAGTCGTCGCTGTCGGTGTCGATGAAGACGCTGGTGTAGCCGTCCGCGCCGAGCTCCTGGTAGACGGGCCAGCTGTAGTTGTCGATGGCGTCCGTCTCGGAGGAGTACGGCGCCCGGAACAGGGTCGTCGTGATGCCGGCCGCGCCCGCCAGCGCGAGCTGGGTCTGGGTCATCTCGCGCTGGACACGGGCGTCGCTCTGGTACGACAGGTCGACGTGGGTGAAGGTGTGGATACCGACCTCGTTGCCCTGCTCGACGAGGTCCTTCACGATCGACGGATAGCGGGCGACCATCGACCCGACCACGAAGAACGTGCCCGGGATGTCGTACTCCTCCAGGATCTCCAGGACCTGCGGCGTCCAGGTGGGGTTGGGGCCGTCGTCGAAGGTGAGGGCGATCGTCTTGTCCGGCACCGACATCGTGGTGGCCTGTCCGCCCTGGAAAGTAAGGATCGGGCCGCCGTCGAGGACGTCGTCCGGTACGTCGCTGGAGCTGGCCCCGCTGCGGACCCGCTGGTCGCCGCCCACCTCGGAGCGCAGATAGCCGTCGAGCAGCATGATGCTCGTCAGTGCGAGCAGGAGCAGCAGGGCGAGGATGACACGCGGTTTCTGCAGCGCCGCGGCCTTGCCCGCCACCCGTTCCATCCGGGTGGGGGCGCGCCGACGGCCACGCGAGGGCGTCGTCGAAGTCATGGGAGTGGCTGCGTCCAGGGTCAGTTGGCGGTGTCCGCCACGGCGGAGGCTGAGGCGGAGGCGGACGGGGCGGGCGCACCGGAGGGCGGGGCGGACGGTGTGCCGCTGGGCGGCACCTGGCCGCCGACGCCGCCCTGCGGCTGCTGGCCGGGGCCACCGCCCGGCCCGCCACCCTGGGCGCTGTTGCCGAAGGGCAGCAGTTCGGCCGGGTCGATCGAGGTGCCGATGCCCATGAAGGCCATGCCCAGCACGACGGCGTACCCGACGCAGCCGAGACCGACGAGGATGCCGATACGGCGCAGCATCTTCGAACGGCGTCCGGAGTTGTCAACGAACACGGGCCCCTCGACGGACCCGTTGCCGCGTTTGCGGCGGCGACCACGCACGATGGCGCGGCTTTCGACGGCAGGCTCGGAATGCATTCCCCGGATATTAGGGAGGCTTTATGTGTCCAGGGCTGCGGAGTTCATGTGAGGCGCCCATGAGGAACGCCTTAACCTGTCCTTTCACTGAGAGAATCGGCCCTGCGCCCCCAGTACCCGGGGCGCACCCAGGCAGATGTGAGACATTTCCAGCCCCTGGAACGTAATTCTGTTTCGGACTTGAGACGGAAATCACGAGAGCTGGTGCGTACGCGATGCGGAGTTTTCTGAAGCCGACGGCCGGGCTCGTCCTGCTGTTTGCCCTGGCAACCAGCGGTTGCTCGGCGGACACGCCGGACTCGGACAGCGGTGCGGCGGCCTCGGAGGCACCGTCGTCGTCCGGGGCGACCCCGGAGGAGTCCGCCGCCACCGTGTACGCCCCCTACGTCAGCGCGCTGACGTCCTCCGACAACGACACGGCCGGGTCCCCGGCGGCGTACAACCTGGCCTTCGCGATCGCCGACGACGGTGCGTGCCGTGCGAGCTGGAGCGGGGTGTACGGCGTCGACGACGCGACCGTGGCGGACCGGATCGCCGAGCTGACGGACACCGGTGTCCCGATCCGTGTCTCCTTCGGCGGCGCGTCCGGCGACGAACTCGCCACGCACTGCGACAGCGCCGAGGAGCTGGCCGAGGCGTACGACGAGGCGCTGGACACGGCCGGCGCCACCCGCGCCGACTTCGACATCGAGGGCGACGAACTCTCCGACTCCGACTCGGTGGACCTGCGTTCCGAGGCGATAGCCCTGCTCCAGCAGGAACGCGAGGACCTCACCGTCTCCTTCACGCTCCCGGTGATGCCGTCCGGGCTGGACGACGACAGCGTGGCGCTGCTGAACTCCGCCAACAACCACGCCGTCCAGGTCTCCACGATCAACCTGATGACCATGAACTACGGCGAGTCCTACGACGGTGACATGGGCGACTACGCGCTCACCGCCGCCGAGGCCGCGCACACCCAGCTCCAGGACATCTTCGGCACCTCCTCCGCCGCGGCCTGGCGGGGCATGGCGCTCACCTCGATGATCGGGGTGAACGACGTCGACGGGGAGACGTTCACCCTCCAGGACGCGGCGCAGGTACGGCAGTTCGCGGAGGAGAAGGAGATCGCCTGGGTGTCGATGTGGTCCACCTTCCGCGACCAGGAGTGCGAGGCGGACAACGCCGACGAGGACGACGCGCAGACCGACTGCAGCGGGGTGGAGCAGGGCGCCGGTGCGTTCGCGGAGGCGTTCTCGGGCTGAAGCCTTCTCGGGCTGAAGCGTTCTCGGGCTGAAGCGTTCTCGGGCTGAGGGCCCTCGGCCGCCGGCGCCTCAGTGGCGCCGGCCGGTTCGCGCGGCTCAGCGGCGCCGGTGCACCAGCCGCCCCGCGCACACGGTGGCGATGCACGCGCCGCCCGCGTCGAAGACGGCGAGATCGGCGCGGCCCACGTCCACGATGGCGACGGGCCGCGCCCTCTCCAGTACGACGACGTCGTTCCGCTGGGCCGCGGCCCGGAGTTCGGGGGTGTCGGCGTACTCGGCGAGGACGGCGACCGCACCCCGCTTGAGCACCTCGTGCACCCGCTCACGGGGACTCGGTGCCTCGGGCAGCGGCCCCTCGTGGACGTGCGCGGGACCGAGCACCCCGGGCCACCGCCGTATGCGGGCGCCCGGGAAGCGTTCGGTCAGTTCCGCCAGCGTGCCGACGGCGGCGACCCGGATGCCCTGGACGGCGACCGCGCCGTCCTCGATGGGCTCCGAGTCCCAGGTGTACCGGACCTGCTCCGCGGCGTGGATGGTCAGCATCTGAGGGACGGTGGCGGCTAGTTGGACGCGAGGAGCTTCAGCTCGGGGTGGGCCGTGCCGCCCTCGATCGCGGTCGAGGAGATGTGCGACATGACCCGCTCGTCGACGGGGTCGTTCGCCGGGTCGTCGTGGACCACGAGGTGCTCGTACGTGGTCGCCCGCTGCGCCGGGACCCGCCCCGCCTTGCGGATCAGGTCGATGATCTCCAGCCGGTTGGAACGGTGCTTGGCGCCCGCGCTGGAGACGACGTTCTCCTCCAGCATGATCGAGCCGAGGTCGTCCGCGCCGTAGTGCAGGGAGAGCTGGCCGACCTCCTTGCCGGTGGTCAGCCAGGAGCCCTGGATGTGGGCGATGTTGTCCATGAAGAGCCGGGCGACGGCGATCATCCGCAGGTACTCGAAGAGCGTGGCCTGCGTGCGGCCCTTCAGGTGGTTGTTCTCGGGCTGGTAGGTGTACGGGATGAAGGCGCGGAAGCCGCCCGTGCGGTCCTGTACGTCGCGGATCATCCGCAGGTGCTCGATGCGCTCGGCGTTGGTCTCGCCGGTGCCCATCAGCATCGTGGAGGTGGACTCGACGCCGAGCTTGTGCGCGGCCTCCATGATCTCCAGCCAGCGCTCGCCGGACTCCTTCAGCGGGGCGATGGCCTTGCGGGGCCGGGCGGGCAGCAGCTCGGCGCCGGCGCCGGCGAAGGAGTCGAGGCCGGCGGCGTGGATGCGCTGGATGGCCTCCTCCACCGACACCTTGGAGATCCGCGCCATGTGCTCGACCTCGGAGGCGCCCAGCGAGTGGATGACCAGCTGGGGGAAGTCCTTCTTGATGGCGGAGAAGTGGTGCTCGTAGTACTCGACGCCGTAGTCCGGGTGGTGACCGCCCTGGAACATGATCTGGGTGCCGCCCAGCTCGACGGTCTCCGCGCAGCGGCGCAGGATGTCGTCGAGGTCGCGGGTCCAGCCCTTGGCCTTGTCCTTGGGGGCCGCGTAGAAGGCACAGAACTTGCACGCCGTCACGCAGACGTTCGTGTAGTTGATGTTGCGCTCGATGATGTACGTCGCGATGTGCTCGGTACCCGCGTACCGGCGGCGGCGTACGGCGTCGGCGGCGGCGCCGAGTGCGTGCAGCGGGGCGTCGCGGTAGAGGTCGAGCGCCTCCTCTGGGGTGATCCGCCCGCCCTCTGCGGCACGGTCGAGCACAGACTGGAGGTCGGCCTTCTCGGTCACCGGGGGCGTCCCTTTCGTCAAGGGTTGTGGACGGACCAAGCCAGCCTACGCCAGCGCCCGCGGGGGCCGGACGTCAGGCCGCGTACGCCCCGGACGTCGGGCCGCGTGCGCCCCGGCGTCAGGCCGCGTGCGCCCCGGACCTCAGGCCGCGTACGCCCCGGCCAGCAGTCCCAGGAACGCGCCGGTGATCAGGAACGGGCCGAACGGGATCGCCGTCTTGCGCCCCGCCCTCCGTACGACGACCAGCGCGCCCCCGTACAGCGCCCCGAGCAGGAACCCGGCGAAGGTGCCGAGCATCAGCGTGGACCAGCCGTACCAGCCGAGGACCGCGCCCGTGCCGAGGGCCAGCTTGACGTCGCCGAAGCCCATGCCGGCGGGGTTGATCAGGAAGAGGACGAGGTAGCCGCCGCCGAGGGCGAGGGCGCCATAGAGAGCGGTGGGCCATTCCCCCGCGTGCTCGGGGAGCAGGGCGACCACGCCGAGGAGTACGAGCGCGGCCCCCGCGAGCGGCAGGGTCAGGGCGTCCGGCAGCCGCTGCACCCGGAAGTCGACCACCGCGAGCAGCACCCCGACGGGCCCGAGGAGCAGCCAGACGCCCAGCTCGGGACGGGTGCCGGTGGCCGCGGCGAGGACCGCGCAGACGAGGGCGGTGGCGAAGGAGAGGGGAAGGACGCCGGGACCGTACGACGTCCCGCACTCCGCGCACCGCGCGCGGCCGAGCCAGCCGCGCACGGCATGCCCCTCCGGGCAGGTGTCGCGCCAGGGCTCGCCCGCCGGGGCGGAGAAGCGGTAGGCGGCCCGGGGCAGGAACGCGCCCGCCGCCGCGCCCCACAGCGCGGCGGCGAGCACCAGGACGAGTTCGGTCATCCCGCGGCGGTGGCGTCGGAGCGCCAGGCCGGCAGCAGCTCGTCGAGCAGCGCCTCCGTGCGGGGCGGCAGACCGCGGGCCCCACTGCGCGCGACCAGGTCGGCGGCGAGCGCCTGGAGGCGCGCGGGGTCACCGGTGGAGTGGGTGGCGCGCAGCAGCTCGTGCCACAGGCGCTCGTCGGCGGGCGCGGAGTTCAGGGCCGCGGTGAGCGCCTCGATGGCCTTCTCCGCGCGGTCCTTCTCCAGGTGGAACGCCGACAGGGCGAGCCCGATGTCCGCGACGAGCAGCGGCAGTTGGGCGTCGATGATCTCGTGGGTGAGCCAGCGGTAGCGGCCCTCGGGCCGGTCGGCGAGGAGCGGGCCGCGCACCAGTACCAGCGCGTCGGTGAGCAGCCGCCCGCGCACCGCGCGACTGCCGACGCCCCGGCCCTGCGTGGCCTCGTGGTACAGCGACCGCAGCACGTCCAGGTCGGAGACGACGGACCGGGCGAGGGTGAGCCGGCCGGTGGAGTCGGTACGCAGTCGCGCGCCGCCGTCCGGGTCGGTGCCGAGCCAGGTGCCGAGCCGCTCCAGCAGCGCGTCGCGCACGTCCTCGGTGACACCGCGCGGCCACAGCGCGGAGGACAGCACCCTCGGGTGCACGCCCTCACGGTGCAGCAGCAGCAGCGCGAGTGCCTCGTGGAGCAGGGCGCTGCGCTCACCGTCCGGGGTGTCGAGGCCGATGATCTCGTACGGGCCGACGAGGCGGGCGTAGACCGCGGGCCGCCCCTGTTCGCTGACGTCGACGAGGAACGGCGGGGTGTTGACGGGGCCGTCGGGACCGTCGCCGTCGGGGTCGGCCTGGACGAACAGCTCCACCACGGCCCGCTGTTGGGCGGCAGGCAGCGACTGCGCCTCCAACTCAAGGCCGAGCAGCGGTGCGAGCAGCTTGCCCTCGCCGGTGATCTCCATCTCCCAGGCGGCGCCCGGCAGATCGCCGGTCTCGGTGCCGACGAGGTAGCCGATGCCGAGCCGGCTCGCGTCGGAGGCGAGTTCGGCGAGCCGGACGGCGTCCTCGGCGGAGGGCTCGGCGGCGAGCAGCACCAGGTGCGGGGCCCAACGGGTGTGCTGGGCGGGCCCGGTGCGGCCGGTGAGCACGGAGTCCTGGCCGGCCGCGCCGAGCGCGCCGCGCCGCTGCCGGGTCTCGGCCTCCATGGTCTCGATGAGGTCGTCGATGCCGTCGAGGTGGCGCAGCCGGTTCGGGGCGAGCGGGGTGAGGTCCTGCCCGAACCCGACGAGGGTGATGGTCATCCGGTCCGACCACCCGTTGGTGGCCAGTTCGGCGGCGACGGACGCGAACACGGCGGCCCGGTCGGCCTCGCGGCCGGCGAGGGAGACGATGCCGGGCACGGACTCCAGGTTCAGCAGCAGCCGCGAGTCGTCCATGGTGCCGAGGCTGACCAGTCCGGGGTACGGGGCGGCGGTGTCGACGTCCTCGTACTGCTCGGCGTCGGTGCGGGCCAGCATCCAGAAGGTCTGGTCCTGCCCGAGCTGCCAGGGCGTGGGCGGCTTCCCGGCGGGCTGGGCGAGCTGGAGGTGCAGGTCGCCGTTGCTGAGCCAGGCGGCGTAGACGGTGGGCAGGGCACGGGACTCCTGCGCGAGCGAGGCGGCGAGCCCGCGCAGGGACCGGTCCAGCAGCCGTACGCCCTCGGGGTCGGCGCCGACCAGCAGGGCGTCCTGCACGTCCGCGGCGTCGCCGGTCGGGGTGGGCGGCTCCATACCGCGCCGCCCGCCGACGGAACCGAGCGCCGACTGCCACAGCGCCTGGCGGCGACGGCGGCCGAGGGCGCCGAGGAGACCGGCGGCGAGGAGAGGGGCGCCGAGGAGAGCTTCGGGGAGCCCGAAGGAACGTTCCGAGGACTCGGCGGCGGGGGTGGCGGCGGGCGTCTGCTGCCGGTGCCCGGCCTGGCGGTCCTGACCGCCCTCTCCTCCCTCGGCCTGCCGGTCGGGGGTGGCGGGCCGCTGGGCGGGGACGGAACCG
This sequence comes from Streptomyces sp. NPDC048002, assembly GCF_040653275.1. Taxonomy (NCBI): domain Bacteria; kingdom Bacillati; phylum Actinomycetota; class Actinomycetes; order Kitasatosporales; family Streptomycetaceae; genus Streptomyces; species Streptomyces sp. NPDC048002. The sequence goes on from NZ_JBEZNL010000045.1 coordinate 56,807, forward strand.
CCGTCCGAACCTTCCGCTCCCCCTCCGCCCTGGGCGTGGTCGCCGGTCTTGGCGTAGTCGTGGATCTGCTGCTGGACCTCGGGCGAGACCTCGGGGCTCGCGTCGGGCATCTCGACCAGGTCGCCGCCGCGGGCGTCGCCCGGCATCTCCATGATCCAGCCGGGCCGGATGAGGCTGGCCTCCGACAGCCGCGAACCGTCGGGCTGCACCCGGTCCTTGTTCAGCTGGTAGATCTCCTTGTACCGGCGGCCGTCGCCGAGGTGCCGTTCGGCTATCTCCCACAGGGAGTCGTGGTGGCGGCCCTCCGGCGGCTGGATCCGGTAGTACTTGGTGTCCCCGTCCTTGGCCGTACTGGCCCCGGCACCGGCCGATGCGCTCGCCTCGGCCTGCGCCGCCTGCTCGGCGAGGGCGGCCGCGGAGGCGGCGGCCTGCTCCTGCTGCTGGGCGAAGAGTCCGCCGCCCGGGGTCTGCTGGGCGGCGGCGACGGTGCCGCGCTGGTTGCCCTCCAGGCTCTGCCCGAACTGCGAGAGCCCCGGGGTGAGGCTCGCGGCGGTGGCGCCGACCAGCAGCAGCGCGGCGACGAGTTGCCGGGCGAGCAGCTGACTCGGCCCGGACCCGGGGACCCGCCCCGGCACGCCGACGCCGGACACGGCGGCCTTCATCTCGACGATCACACAGGCGGTGAACTGCGCCCAGGCCAGCCAGACGAAGAAGGTGAGGATGCCGAGGAAGGTGCTGACGCTCAGCTCGCTGCGCAGCCACTGGCCCGGGTCCCAGTTGGTGGGCACCGGCCAGCCGAGCTGGGAGGCGAGCCCCGCGGGCACACCGACGACCAGCACCAGCAGCGCGACGAAGGCGAGGAACGCCTTGACGAAGTCCCCGAACGTACGCCGCCGTACCCGCACGGGCTGCGGGGTCCGGTTCCGCGGGGTGGTCGGGCTTCCCGTCGGGCTTCCCGACGAGCTGGAACGTCGCGGCATGGGAGGTGTCCTGGGGTCGAGTTCGGCGAGCTGGGGCCGGTGGCGGGCGTAGCACACCCATGGGTGCACTGAGACTACTGAGATCTTATGGACTGCCCGCGCGGCCGTCGAAGGGCAGGACGCGACGGAAGGGGCGAGCGGTGCGCGACGGCGCCACCAACGGCCCCAAAGACCCGATTTGCCCACACACCCAGGGCTGGTCCTCACACTTCCCGCACAACCCCCACCGCGGCCTCAACGGCCGTTCGGCTCTTCGGCGAAGAGATCCTCGGCAGCGGTCGCATGCACGGCTCGCTGCGCCCAGAGGCCCAGTTGCTCCAGATCCGAGCAACCGACCACGCGCTCACGGACGGAGTCCGGCACCGGAATACCTCGCCAGTCGAGAATCCGCAGCACCATGGCGGCCCGCTCCACCTCAACGCCCTCTTCGCGCCCCTCTTCGCGCCCCTCTTCTCGGGCCTCCGCCCGGACCTTCTCAGCAACCTCGTGCCGGAAGAAGTAGTTGACCGGCATCATCAGCTCCTTCCAGATCTGCTGGGCCTGGGCGTTAGCCAGGCGTGACTCAACGAGCTACGCCGCGACCAGGTCACACCACACGTACTTGCCCCGATTCCCGTCCCTGGCCAGGGGTTGCCAGCCCCATACGTCGGAGCAGGCCCGCACCAGTGCCAGGCCCCGGCCCTGCTCGGCCTCCCCCAGCCGCGTCCACTGCTCCGGCGGGTCGGGCGGCTCGGGGTCGGCGTCCCACGCCCCGATCCGCAGCACGCCGGCCGACCAGCGCACGCGCAGTGCGGCGGGCCCGGCCGTGTGGCGTACGGAGTTGGACACCAGCTCCGTACCGACCAACTCGGCCGTGTCGACGAGGCGGATCAGGCCGTGCATGGTGAGGATCAGGCGGAGAGTGCGGCGACAGACGGTGACGGCGCGGGGGTCGTGCGGGATGTACAGGGTGTACTCCCAGGGGTCGGCATCCTGTCCTGGAATGGGCATGGGTGAACTCCTGCCTGAAGGTGAGGGGTTGATGGCGACTGCGGATGAAGCGGGCGGTGGCAGTGCCGCGGCCGTCATGGCAGGACGGAGCGGTGCGCTTCCGGGGTCCCGGGTTTCGCAGCGTGCACGGTGCGTCACTGACAGTAGGGTCAAAATTTGTACCCGCGCAAGTGGTCCCAGTAATCTTTCCCTCGAACGGGGCACCCCCTCAGTGCAGTTGCTGCGGAGAGGAAGTCATGACGCGCAGGCGACAGCCCACCGCACGCCAGGTGCGCCTTGGAATCGAGCTGCGGAAACTACGCGAGGCCGCCGGGCTCAAGGCGCGCGAGGTCGCGATCCTGCTCGGTACGGACTCTGCGCAGATGACTCAGATCGAGTCCGGTGCCGCAGCCGTGAGCGAGGAGCGAGTACGTCGGCTCGCAGCCCACTACTCCTGTGTGGACGCGGATTTGATCGACGCGCTGGTGGTGATGGCGAGCGACCGGACGCGGGGCTGGTGGGAGGAGTACCAGGGCCGGCTGCCCACACCGTTCCTCGACCTGCCCGAGCTTGAGCATCACGCGGCGTACCGGTGGGACGTTGACTTCCTGCACGTCCCGGGCCTCTTCCAGACCGAGGACTACGCCCGTGCCCTTTTCGCCTTCATCAACCCCGAGTTCCCCGAGAGTGACGTGGAACGCTGGGTCGAGCATCGGATGAAGCGCAGGGTCATCATCGAGCGCCCCGACCCGGTGCCGTACGAGACGGTGATCCACGAGACGGCTCTGCGCATCAGGGTCAGGGACCGGGCCGCGGCACGTACACAGCTCACCCGCGTCCTGGAACTCTCCGAGCCCGACCACGTGGTCGTCCGGGTCATCCCCCTGGACCGTGACGACTTCCCGGGCGCCGTGAGCGCGATGACCTACGCGGGCGGCCCCGTCACCCAGTTGGACACCTTGGTACGTGACAGTCCCAACGGCCCGATGTTCATCGATGCCGCAGCACAACTCACGCGCTTTCGAACGGTCTTCCGTAAGGTGAAGGCGCTGTCGCTGGCGCCCGAGCGCTCACGCGACTTCATTCACCGGCTGGCGAAGGAGCTGTGAAGCGTGCTGACCCACGACACCTGGACGAAGTCGTCGTACTCCGGCGGCGGCCAAGGGGACGCCTGCGTGGAGATAGCCCATCTCCACCCCCGCATCGCCATCCGCGACTCCAAAGACCACACCCGAGCCCCCCTCTCCGTCCCGACCGAGGCGTTCAGCGCCCTGGTCAGGAGTCTGAAGAGGGACGCCGAACGGTGAGGCGGGTGAGCTGATCGGAGAAGGGGTCACTCCTCGGACCACCCCACTCGAATCGCTAGGAGCTTGAATTCCCCTCTGAAGTCACACGTCCATGGCCCGCGCCTCGATCAGAACTCCCTCGTGATGCCGCTCGGCAAGATCGGGCTCGTGGACGGCCACACCGAATGACGACCAGGCAGCGTCACGCCAGTTCACGCCGTAAGGCAGAGAGCCGGACGTTCCTGTCGGTCTGAAGCCCGCCCCCTCCTCCAGCCCCGCCGGGGACGGTGACCGTGGCCGCCACCGGAACTCCGGAATCGATATCTGAAGCCGCGGACCATCGACGTTCACCCTTCTCGGCCGGTCATCGCCACACCCTGGGATCCAGCGCGGCCACCACGCACCCCTCGCCCATCGTGATCGTCAGGTCCGGATGGAGTGCTCTCCACGCGATGCGCTCCGCGTCGAAGGACGCGAACTCGAAGACGAAGAACTGCTCGATCGCGGGGCGCTCGAGTGGACATCCGTCCAGGTCCACCGCCGAGGTCGCGCGATCCGCGCCCTGACACAGCACCGACACGAACAGCGGGAAGTGCGGCGCCGCCAGCAGCGCATCGGCCCCGTGGATCACGCCCGCGACGCCGACGCCGTTGGAGACCGCGCCGCACAGGTCGTCCAGGCAGTCCACCAGCGCGTCCCAGTTCCTCCCGAAGTAACCGGGAAACCGAAGACTCGCGGCGAACGCGTCGCACACGCCCTGTTCCGTCAGCAACGCGCGGGCGTCGAAATGATGGACGGAGCCGCCCCTCGCCTCAAGCGCCGACAGTCGGCGTCGGGCCTCCGTGGAACCCTCCCCGGTGAGGAGGACGCCCCCCTCACTCACGAACGGGATCGGCCGCGGCCTCGGCGCAGGGCCTTCCAGGCATCCTCCACCGCGTCCACCGACCGCAGCCACCAACCCTCCAGCTTGTCGTGGACGGTTGTCACCAGCCAGCGCCACTTGAACCAGGCCGGCAGGTCCCGGAACGGGACGTAGCCGAGAGTGTCGCGGATCGCGTTGTCGGCGTATCCGCCGGTGCCCTCCGCGCGCAGGGCGGCGTACAGCTCCGGGGTGAGACGGCCGTCCAGGCGGGCCAGGTGGCCGATCGCGGTGAACGGGAAGTCCCGCCCCAACGGGTCGGACACCTCGATGAGCCGGATGATCCTCGGCGATACCACCTCCGGCGGGCAGTTGCGGGCCAGGCCGATCACCGCCGCCCCCAGCGAGCGCTCGCCGCGCTCGAACGCGGCGTCCACCTCCGCCGGATCGTCCATGCGCAGGAGACCCTCGCCGGACTCCCAGTTCCACCTCGGTTCGTCAGTCATCGCACGGCGGCGGCGGAAGCACCCGCTGCTTCTTGACGTTGTCGATCATGCCTGCCTTCTTCAGCTTGGTCAGGTCACCTTGCGTGACGCTCTTCGAGGGGTACGAGGACTGAACGTGGCCATGGTAGATCTCCTTCACCACGTTGCCGTCCTTGTCGAGGATCTCCCGGTGCCGGTCCAGGACCACGATCTCGTTGTTCACGTGGTCGACGCCGAGACGCCGGGTCACACTGGGGTTGTTCGGGTCCATGTCGATCGAACGGTCCAGGGCCGCCTGGCCGTTGGACGGCGCCCGGCTGACCTCGCCCTTGGCCGACGAACTGGATCCCGAACCGTGCTTGCTGTACTCGGAGTCGTCGTAGACCCGCGTCGGCTCCTTGCCGTCCTCCTCCAGGCCAAGGGGGTCGCTCCAGCGGAACGGGTTGTCGACGTACCCGTGGTGGTTCGGGGCCGGGACCAGGCCGAGCGGGTCCGGGGAGAGGTAGCTCGCCGTGTCCGGGTCGTAGTAGCGGGCCAGGTTGTAGTGCAGACCCGTCTCGGGGTCGCGGTACTGGCCGGGGAAGGCCAGCGGGCACAGGGGGTCGTCCGTGCCGGGGAGCGGGCGGCCCCACAGGCTGGTCGTCGCGCGCCAGGCGATCTCGCCGTCCTCGCCGACCAGTTCACTGGGTGTGCCCACGAGGTCGGTGACGATCGCGTAGAACCGCCGGTCGACGGAGGAGACGTCGTCGGCCCGCCACCGGCTGCGGACCTGGGCGGCCGCGCGGTGCGTGCCCGGCTCCCAGTCCCAGGTGTCCGTCTCCACCGTGCCGTCGCGGAGCGTGCTCTGTTCCGCGAGGTTGGCGCAGTCCCAGGTGAAGAGGGTCTCGTCGGTGACGGTGCCGTCCGCGTCCACCCGCGCCTTGGCCGTGCGACGGCCCAGCGCGTCGTAGCGGTAGCGCCACACACCGCGGTCCGGCGTGACGGCCTCGGTGAGACGGTCCTCCGCATCCCAGACATACGTCCATACGCGGCGCAGGCCCGACAGGGTGCGCCTGATCACACGGGAGACCCGGCCCTCGTCGTCGTGCTCGTACGTGGTCCGGCCCACCGAGCCAACCTTGGTGCCGGAGTACAGCGCCCGGCCCTGCGCGTCCTCGCCGCCCGGGGCGGGGTGGGCGGCCGACGTGAGGTTGCCGAGTTCGTCGTAGGCGTAGGACTCGGTCCAGGTGTCGGCCGAGACCCGGGTGACGCGGCCGGCACGGTCGAGGTCGAAACGGCGGGTGCCGGAGAGGCGGTCGGTGATCACGGTCAGGTGGCCGTCGGCGCGGTAGGCGTAGGAGCGCGACTGGCGTACGGCCGGGTCGCCACCGCCGGTGCGGGCCGAGACCACCTGTTCCACCAGGCGGTGACCCGCGTCCCAGGACTGGCTGAGTGTGGCCGCGGCGCCCAGGCCGCGGACGGTCTCCCGGCCCGCCGCGTCGTGCGCGAAGGTCAGTTCACCGGCCGCGGTGACGAGAGCGGTGGGCAGCCCGGCCGAGTCGTACGACCAGTGCGACGCGGCGCCGGAGGGTGTGGTGCGCCGCGTGCGCCGGCCCAGCGGGTCGTACTCGCTGGTGACGGTGCGGCCGTCGATCGACTCGGCGACGATCCTGCCGACCGCGTCGTAGGCGTACGTGACCCGGCTGTCGGCGTTCACCGCCTCGGTCATGCGGCCGGAGAGGTCGTAGCCGAGGGAGGTGACCGCGCCCGTGTCGGTGCGGGTCGTCACGGCGCGGCCCGAGGCGTCCCGGGTGACCGTCACGGTCTGGCCGGTGCCGTTCCGGCGCTCGGTCTGGTATCCGGCCGGGTCGTAGGCGTACGACACCTTGCGCCCGTTGAAGTCCGTCTCGGAGACGAGTCGTCCGGCGGCGTCGTAACGGTAACTCCACCTGTCTCCCTGCGGGTTGCGTACGGATTTGAGTCGCAGCTCCGCGTCGTGCCTGAACACGTAGCGGGTGCCGTCGGGATCGGTGCGGGCACTGGGCAGATCGAACGCGCCGTACTCGAAGACCGTGGCAAGGCCGCCCGGCTCACGGTGCTCGAGGACGTTGCCCTCGGCGTCGTACGACCAGGACTCCCTTGCTCCGTCGGCCCGTTCGCGCCAGAGCAGCCGGCCGTCGGGGTTCCACGCCTGGCGGACCGTCCCTCCCACCGGGTCCTCGATCCGCACGACCCGGCCGTAGGCATCCCGGTGCACGACGGCGACGCTCCCCCGGGGATCGACGACCCGCACCGGCAGCCCGGTGCCGTCGGTGTCGAAGCGGAAGGTGTTACCGAGGGCGTCGGTCTGCGCGATCCGGTGTCCGCGGTCGTCGTAGGTGTACGTGCTCACCGCACCCAGCGGGTCGGTGCTGCTGAGCAGGTTGCCGCGCTCGTCGTACGAGCACTGCCAGCGCGCCCCGTCGGCTTCCGTGATGGCAACGGGCTGGGTTTCGGTGTCGTACTCCACGTGGATGCTGGTGCCGTCCGGGCGGTCCATGCGGACCGGCTCGCCGTGCTCGCCGAGCGTGAAACGGGTGGTGCGGCCGAGTTCGTCGGTGCGGGAGAGCATCCGACCGTAGCGATCCCACTCGAAGTGCTTGGCGTGACCGAGCGGGTCGGTCACGGCGGCCAATTGGAGCATCTCGTTGTAGCGGTACGTCGTGGTCTGGCCGAGGGCGTCGGTGTAGCGCGTCTCACGGCTCCCGCTGTCGTACTCGACCGTGCAGGACAGGCTGCCGTCGTCGCCCTCACCGCCGATGCAGCGGTCCAGGGCGTCGTAGGTGAAACGGTAGGAGTAGTCGTTGCGGTCGGTCCAGGACGTGATGCGGGCCCGGGAGTCGTAGGTCAGCTTCCGGGGCAGGCCGCTGGAGTTGTGGATCTCTGTGAGGTTGCCCGCGGTGTCGTAGGCGAAGCGCCTGAGGACGGTGCCGCTGGGGCCGTCCTCGGGGTTGTCGAGGCGCAGCGCGGTGACGCGGCCGTCGTCGTCGGTGTCGACGTGGAGCCGACGGCCCGCGGAGTCGTGCACCGCGGTCGGCGTGCCGTTCTCGTCGCGGTCGAAGTCGACGCGCAGGCCGTTGCGGTCGGTGATCGCGGCGAGGGGGAGGGTGAACACCTCGTCGGCGGACGCCGGCTTCCCGCGCGGGGCGAAGTGGCGGGTGATGCCGCTGACCGGGTCGGTGATCCTCACGGGCGCTCCGGGTGCGCCGTCCCAGTCGAGGGACATGCGCGGGCCTTCCACGGGCAGCACTGAGGCGCCCGGAGTCGGCACCGGGTAGAACAGGAGCATGCCGTCCTCGGTGGCGAAGACCGCGCCCTCGTCGTCCAGTTCGACGCGCTCGTCGAGCGTGGACGCCCAGGAGGGGCCGAAGAGCCGGCCGTAGGGGTAGCTGGACAGATGCGTGCGGCGCAGGACCAACGGGAGCAGGCCCGGCAGGTCTACGTCCGTCTCCTCCATCAGCATGTCCCCGGAGATCATGTCGATGGGATCGCCGTTCTTGCAGCGGCCCTTGGGCGGCTTGCTGTGCGCGGCCGCGTCGTCGGCCTCCCGGCGCAGGCCCTTGCCAAGGCCCTTGGCCATGCCCTTGAGGCCCAGCTTGCCGAGTTCCTTGGCGCCCTTGGCGAGCCGGCCGAGGGTGGTGATGCCCTTGACGCCTGGTATGCACTCCAGCGCGGCGAAGGCGACGTCCCATAGCGATGCCCGGCCCTGCGAGTACTTATAGAGCGTGTCCGCGAGCAGCACCAACGCCGCCACCAGCACGATCGCCGCGAGAATCGGACCACCGAT